>NZ_JAYGID010000127.1:0-47318 GCF_034931685.1 Synechococcus sp. CCY9202 | reverse complement strand
TCCAACGATCAACTAACGCCCTGACTATTGCCTAAGCAGTATCCAATACGAAGCAATTTGCCGACAATATTGTATTGCTTGAGCACTTACGATCTGCTGCGACGATGCCGAAAGGCATTTTTTATGGTGATCAGAGGCTGGCAAATCTTGTAAATTTCGAAGTGTCCTTGATTCTCTACCTGTTCCTTAGCTGATTCGTCAGCTAGGCCGTTCATGCCGCCTCCTCTCCGGGGGCGGCATTTTCATGTGCAGACTGAATGTCCATTGGGAGGTATCGTACTTTGAGAGTGGCTGAACCGAAGCCGTCCGATCGATCGCCTTGTCCATTCTTCCTTCGGTGGTTCCCGATCGACCTCTTCTTGTGTTAAAGGCGTGTGGTCTCGAAGCTCAACGTCTGGCGAAAACCTGTGATGCGGTTGGTTATCGCATCATTGTTTGTGACTCTAGTGAAGATGTGTTGATTCGGATGCAGGAGCAGAGCCCGATGGCGGCTCTGATTGATGCCGCTCTTCACCTGTCCGATGCTTCTGAGCTGTGCTCCAGGCTTCGTGATAGCGGATCAGTGACTCCACTGCTGGTGCTATGCGACTCCAGTGACTTCTCTGATCGTGTGGCTCTCCTCGATTCTGGTGCTGATGATGTGATCAGCCGTCCCTATGCCATTGAGGAGTTGCTGGCTCGCTTGCGGGTGTGGCAGCGACGCTCCGGCATGGGTCACGTGTATGCTGCTGGTGATCTGCTAGGCCACAAGGATCTCACCTTGAATACCGAAACCCGTGAGGTGCAGCGTGCCGGGTCGGCAATCAGATTATCGGTGAAGGAATACGACCTGTTGCTCTTTCTCTTGCGTCACGCCGGCCAGGTGCAGGAGCGGCAACGCATCCTTGAGGCGGTGTGGGGGGAGAACTTCTTTGGTGATGCCAATATCCTGGAAGTGTATATCCGCTATTTGCGTAAAAAAATTGAGCGGCCCGATCTGGAGCCGCTCATTCAGACCATCCGTGGTGTTGGTTATCTGCTCAATTAGGTCTTCAGCCTGAGTTTGCGGTTTGGCTTCTGAAGGTTCAGCCCTGGGGCGTAACGCCTTCAATCCGATCTTCGATCTCCTGGTAGATCTCCTGCAGCTGGGCGATGTTCTCATCGCTGGTTTCCCAGTAGCCACGGCCATTCACCTCCAGCAGGGTGCCCACGATGCGGCGGAAGCTGTGGGGGTTGAGTTCCATCAGCCGCTTGCGCATCTCGGGATCATTGATGAAGGTGTCGTTGGCTTCCTCATAGACGAAATTATCCACCGAGCCGCTGGTGGCACTCCAGCCGAGCGTGAAGTTGAGCCGTTTGGCGACCTCACGCACCCCTTCGTAGCCCGAATTGAGCATGCCTTCATACCATTTGGGATTGAGCAGCTTGGTGCGGGAATCGAGGCGGATGGTTTCACTCAGGGAGCGCACCTGGGCGTTGGCGGTGGTGGTATCGGCGATGTAGCTGGCCGGGGCCTTGCCGTCGTCGCGCAGGCCCTGGATCAGCTTGGTGGGATCGGAATCGAAGTAGTGGCTCACATCGGTGAGCGAGATTTCGGCGGAATCGAGGTTCTGGAAGGTCACATCAGCGGTTTTCATGGCTGATTCGAACACCTCTCGCTTCTGGTTCATCTCGCCGGGGTTGTCGGCGTTGAAGGCGAAGGTCTTGCGGCTCAGATACATCTCCTGCAGCTCCCCTTCCTCCTCCCAGGTGCTGTTCTCTACCGCCAGGTTCACATTCGACGAGTAGCTGCCGCTGGCATTGGAGAACACACGGGTGGCGGCATCGCGCAGGCTGATGCCATTGGCGGCCGCCTGCTCCTGGGCGTGCTTGCGCACGAAGTTGTTCTCCAGCGGTTCGTCCGCTTCGGCGGCCATCTTGACGCCCTGATCGATCAGGCCCATCTGGTTGATGAACAGATCGCGGAACACACCGCTGCAGTTCACCACCACATCGATCCGCGGCCGGCCCAGTTCCTCCAGGGGAATCAGCTCCAGCTTGTTGACGCGGCCCAGGGAATCGGGCACGGGGCGCACGCCGATGAACCAGAGGATCTGGGCCAGGGATTCGCCGTAGGTCTTGATGTTGTCCGTGCCCCAGAGCACGCAGGCGATGGTTTCGGGCCAGGCGCCCTGCTCGGCCTTCTGGCGCTCGATCAGCCGATCCACCACCACCTTGGCGGCGGCGATGGCGGCGCGGGTGGGGATCGCCTGGGGATCGAGGGCGTGGATGTTCTTGCCGCTGGGCAGCACCCCCGGGTTGCGGATCGGATCGCCGCCCGGCCCTGGAATCACGTATTCGCCATCGAGGGCCTTGAGCAGGCTCTCCATTTCCATGTCGGCGCAGATCTGCTCGAGGCAGAAGCGCAGGTAGGCGAACAGCTTGTCGAGTTCGCCCGCATCCACGCTTACGAAGCCTGCGCCGCAGCAGGCGCGCAGCCAGGGGCTGGGCAGTTTGAAGCCGATCCGCTCCAGCAGGCTCACCAGCCAGCCGAAGTTGCGCCGCAGGGTGACCCGGCCATCACGGCCCGTCACCTCCCGCACCATCGCCCCCACCGCCAGGCGGCTGGTTTCGGTGATGCGCCGGTTCAGCTCCACATCGGCCAGTACCCCCTCATCGTTGCCGCGATACACCGCTTCGATCGTGCGCCCCAGGCTCTGGGCCAGCAGGGCCGGCAGGGAGCGGATGCCCTCCTCTTCCCGCTCCAGGGCGGCGATGTTCACCAGGGTGGCGATCGCTTCTTCGGCGGTGGGTGGCTTGCCGATCGTGTGCAGGCCGCAGGGCAGCAGCCGGCTCTCGATCTCCATCAGCTGGCGGTACACCGCCCCCACCACGGCATCGCGGCCATCCAGATTCAGCTCGGCGGCTTCCCCCTCCGGCAGGGTCACATCCTTGTCGAGGTTGCACTGGCGCGCCGTTTCCACGATCGCGTTGACGATCTGCACACCTCTGGAGCTTTCGCGCAACTGCTGGTAGGAGCCCACCAGCTCGCCCAGCTCCTTCAGCCCCTTGTAGAGACCGGCATTTTCGGCCGGTGGGGTGAGGTAGCTGATCGTGGCGGCATAGCCACGTCGCTTGGCGATCGTGGCTTCGGACGGGTTATTGGCGGCGTAGTAATAGAGGTTCGGCAGGGCGCCGATCAGTGAATCCGGGTAGCACATCTCGCTCATGCCCATCTGCTTGCCGGGCATGAACTCCAGCGAGCCGTGGGTGCCGAAGTGCAGCACCGCATCGGCGCCCCACACCTTCTCCAGATAGGTGTAATAGGCCGCGAAGCCGTGATGGGGACTGGCGCTGCGGGAATAGAGCAGCCGCATCGGGTCGCCCTCGTAGCCGAAGGTGGGCTGCACCCCCACGAACACATTGCCGAAGTGGCGGCCGTAGATCAGCAGGTTGGTGCCGTCGGAATTGAGATTGCCGGGCGGCTTGCCCCAGTTCTCCTCCAGCCGCTGCGAATAGGGGGTGAGCCGCTCGTATTCCTCGACGCTCATGCGGTGGGCGATCGCCAGCTCCGGTGCCCCCTGCAGGGCCTCGGGATCGTTGATCACCGCCTCCATCAGCGCTTTGGGGGTGTGGGGCACGCCCTGCACGTCGTAGCCCTTGCGCTTCATCTCCTCCAGCACCCGGTGGATCGAGCCGAACACATCCAGGTAGGCGGCGGTGCCCACATTGCCCTTATCGGGCGGGAAGCTGAACACGGTGATCGCCAGCTTCTTGTCGCTGCGGGGTTTGATCCGCAGCGACGCCCAGCGGATCGCCCGCTCGGCGATCGCCTCCACCCGGTCCTGCAGGGTGTGGGCCTTGCCGGTGGCATCGTCGCGGCCGCTCAGCACGATCGGCTCGATCGCCCCATCCAGCTCGGGGATGGCGATCTGCAGGGCCACCTGCACCGGGTGCAGCCCCAGGTCGCTCTCCTCCCATTCCTGGGTGGTCTGGAACACCAGCGGTAGCGCCACCATGTAGGGGCGGTTGAGGCTCTTGAGCACCTCGATCGCCTTCGGATGGTCCTGCCGGGCCGGGCCGCCCACCAGGGCGAAGCCGGTGAGGCTCACCACCCCATCCACCAGCGGTTGATCCGGGTTGAGCGGGTCGTAGAAGAAGGCATTCACCGGCTTGGTGAAATCGAGCCCGCCGCAGAACACCGGGATCACGGTGGCGCCGCGGTATTCCAGTTCCTGGATCACGGCCACGTAGTGGGCCTCATCGCCGGTCACGATGTGGCTGCGCTGCAGCACCAGGCCGATCACCGGACCCTGGCGGGCCTGCTCGGAGAGATCGGATCGGCTGGTGTTCCAGTTGAGGTATTCCTTCAGGTCTTCGAACATCCCCGGTGCCAGGGGATGCCAGATGCCCAGGTCGGGGAACACCACGGGCTCGGCCACCTGCAGCTCCGGCCGGTCGTTGCCGCTGCGGGGGAACACATATTTGTCGGCCAGCATCAACAGGAAGTTGCGCAGGTTGTCTGGCGTGCCGCCCAGCCAGTACTGGAAGCTGAGCATGAAGGAGCGGGCATCCTGCGCCTTCTCCACCGGCAGGTACTTGAGAACCGTGGGCAGGGTGTTGAGCAGCTTCAACATCGCGTCCTGGAAGCCGGCGCTGTTGGCCTCCTTGCGCTTCTTCATGAAGCTGGCGATGGCGCTCTTGCTCTGGCCCAGCTGGGCCATCGAGAAGGTGCCCAGCTTGTTGAGACGCATCACCTCCGGCATGGAGGGGAACACCACGGCGGCCTTGAGCCGGTCGCGGTGGGGCGCCACCGCCTCCACCACCTTCTGGGCCAGGTCTTCGATGAAGATCAGCGAGGCGATGAACACATCCGCATCGGCCACATCGGCGCAGAAATCGGCGTAGTTCTGCGGATCGCGCAGTTCTTCGATCAGGTAGCCGCTCAGTTCGATCGCCAGGGGACCGTTCTGGTCGTTGAGGCTGTTGGCGGCGGTGGTGAGGGCGTTCTGGTACTGGGGCTCCAGCACCACGTACACCGCCTTCATCACGGCGCGGCCCTCACGGCTGGCAGGGCTGACCCGGCGGTTGGCGGAGCGGACCTGCGTGAACATGCGGGCGGATTGAGCAATGTGAAGGAGCCTACGAAGGGCCGTGCACTCTCGCGAGCCCTTCTTTCAAGGCGTTACAGGGCTTGCGGATCGGCCCTTGCCGGCGTAATGGCCGGTTCGGAAGCCCGCATAGGCTCGCCTGGTTCCGCCGATCGCCATGACGAGCGTTCCCGTTTCCCCAGCCATGCCCGCCTCCACCTCCGCCGCTGCGCCGATCCCGGTGGTGGTGGCCGGTGCCCTGGGCCGCATGGGCGCCGAGGTGGTGCGGGCCGTGCTGGCGGCACCGGACTGCGCCCTGGTCGGCGCGATCGACACCACCCCCGGCAAGGAGGGCGCCGATCTGGGGCTCGAGCTGGGGCTGGAGGAGCTGGAGCTGGCGATCACCGCCGATCTCGAGGGCACCCTCTGCCAGGTGAGCCAGAGCGTGCGCAACGCCGGCCCCGGCGCTGGTGCCGTGCTGGTGGATTTCACCCATCCGTCGGTGGTGTACGAGCACACCCGCGCCGCGATCGCCTACGGGGTCCATCCGGTGATCGGCACCACGGGGCTGAGCCCGCAGCAGCTGGCGGATCTGGCCAGCTTCAGTGAGAAGGCGTCGGTGGGGGGAGCGGTGATCCCCAACTTCTCGGTGGGCATGGTGCTGCTGCAGCAGGCCGCCGCCGCCGCCGCCCGCTTCTACGACTTCGCCGAGCTCACCGAGCTGCACCACAACCGCAAGGCCGATGCTCCCAGCGGCACCTGCATCAAGACCGCCGAACTGATGGAGGATCTGGGCAAGGCCTTCAATCCGGCCCAGGTGGAGGAGCACGAAAGCCTGGCGGGCTGCCGCGGTGGTCTGCGGGAGAGCGGGCTGCGGCTGCATTCGATCCGCCTGCCGGGCCTGGTGGCCCATCAGGAGGTGATGTTCGGCGCCCCCGGCGAGATCTACACCCTGCGCCACGACACGATCGACCGCTCGGCCTACATGCCCGGGGTGCTGCTCACCGTGCGGCAGGTGCGCAAGCTGGGGGGCCTGGTCTACGGCCTGGAGCGGCTGCTCTGATGCTGCTGCCCCTGAAACCGGGTGAACTGTCGCGGCTGATTCCGGCGGTGGCCACCGGTCCCCAGTTCGCGGCCTCCAGCGGCAATCCGCGCAAAGTGCTGCAGCGGCTGCTGATCTCGCTGATCGGCGGGGTGATCTCCCTGCTGGTGGCCCAGAGCCTGTTCTCCAGCCGTTTCGGGCCGGTGTGGCTGGTGGTGGGCTTTGTGTTCCTGCTTTACATGCTTTGGGGCCCGATCCTGGAGGCGGGGCGCCGCAACGCCACCCTGCGCCGTTATCCGGTGGCGGCCCTGTTCGAGGGTGAGGTGGGCGATCTCTACACCCGTGAGGTGGTGGAGGAGCGGCGCGAGCAGGCGGGCAAGCAGGGGCGGCTGGAACTGGTGGAGAACAAGCGCACCTGGCTCTGCCTCGAGCTCGAAGATGAGGAGGGCTACCTGGGCCAGGTGCGCTTTCCGATGGAGAAGAAGCACCAGGCGATCCGGCGGGGCATGGTGGTGCGCGCCCTGGTGCTGAGTGAACGCAAGGATTTCGCCCGCATCGGCGCGATCAGCGATGCCTGGCTGCCGCAGCCGAAGCTGTGGGTGGGCGAGTACCCCTACCTGCTGCGGCCGGCGTTTGAGGAGCTCTGCCTGCGGCGGCTGCGCTGAGGCGGGCCTGGCCTGAGCCAGCTGCCCATCAAGGCGGGTTTGCTGACAGAAACGAAACATTGCGTTACAGTCTTCGTAACACCCCGTAACGAGGTCTCCATGGCTCAAGCCACCGCTACCACCCCCGCCGCTGCCGCTGCCGTCATCCGCGGCGCCACCGTGACCACCGAAGACGGTGGCCGCCTCAATGCCTTCGCCAGCGAGCCCCGCATGGAAGTGGTGAGCGCCGAGAGCGGCTGGGGTTTCCATGAGCGCGCCGAGAAGCTGAACGGCCGCATGGCCATGCTCGGCTTCATCGCCCTGATCGCCACCGAAATCGCCCTCGGCGGCGAAGCCTTCACCCGCGGCCTGCTCGGCATCGGCTGAGCCAGCCGCTCGCTTTAATCTCCCCACCGCAGCGGCTTTCCGCTGCGGTTCTTTTTTGTTGCCACCCAATCGGATGACCCTGCCGCTGCAGGCGCGGGTTCACGGAGCCGGTCCCACCGGTGCCCTGGCGGCCCTCGCCCTAGCGGATGCCGGCTGGGCTGTGCGCCTCGTGGATCCCCTGGATGCCGAGCGGCTGCAGCAACGCAGCCGCGCCTATGCCTTCACCCACTCCAGCCGGCGCCTGCTGCAGCAGCTGGGGCTGTGGCAGGCGCTCGAGCCGCTGCTGACTCCCTTCCGGGATCTGCAGCTGCGTGATCTTGCGCTCGATCCCGGCGGTGAGTTTGGTGTGGGGTTCGTGGCTGCGGATCTCGCTCAGGTGGATTCAGTGGCGGAAACAGGAGCGGCTGCAGTGGGCTGGATCGCGCAGCACGGCCCCCTCCTGGCGGTGCTACTGGAGCGATTGCAGGCCCATCCCGCTGTGACCCTGCAGCTCGGGCAGGCCAGCCTCCCGGACGATGCCGCTGTTGGCGCCTGCGATCTGCTGGTGGCCGCCGATGGGCCGGCCTCGCCCCTGCGCACCGCCCGAGGCATCGGTGTCTGGCGGCGTGCCTATCGCCAGGCCTGTCTCACCGCCCAGGTGCAGTTGCGTGGCAGCGCCCCCGATCAGGCCTGGGAGTTGTTCCGCCCGGAAGGGCCCTTCGCCCTGCTGCCCCTCGGCGGCCAGCAGGTGCAGGTGGTCTGGAGTGCCCCCGTGGCCCGCTGCCGCCAGCTGGAGCAGCTCAGTGGCCCAGCTTTCCTCGACGCCCTGGCCGGCACGCTGCCGGATCGCTTCCAGCCCGACGCCCTGCTCGACACCCCACGGGCCTTCCCGGTGGAGCGGCTGCTGGCCCGTCGCCTGCACAGCGGTTCGCTGGTGCTGGTGGGCGAGAGCGCCCACCGCTGCCATCCGGTGGGCGGCCAGGGCCTCAACCTCTGCTGGCGCGACGTGGCGGTGCTGCACCGACTGGCCCGTCGCGTTGCCTCAGGCCGGCTGCGGCCCCGCCGCCTGCCCGCCGCCTACGCCCGCCGCCGCTGGCCCGATCTGCTTGCCACCCTGCTCGTGACCGATCTGCTGGTGCGGCTCTATTCCACCCGCCTGCCCCTGCTGCTGCCGCCCCGCCGCCTGGCCGTGCTGCTGCTGCAGAGGTTCGCGCCGCTGCGGCGGCTGCTGTTGTCGCAGATGACCAACGGGACTTGCCTTCCCAGCCGCACCTGACACCATGACGCCATGGTGATCAGCACCACGCCCCAACCCACCCCGCCCTCGGCCCTGGTGCAGTATCTGCGGCTGCAGCTGGGCCTGAGCGAGAGCGCCCTGGCGCTGGGATTGCGCCAGGCCCGGCTGGAGCAGGCGCCCTTACCGGTGGTGCTGTGGCGCTTCGGGCTGATCAGCCTCGATCAGTTCGATCAGGTGCTGCGCTGGCAGAACAGCCACACCTGAGCGGGTTCAGGCGTAGATGATCAGCGATTCAACCGGGTGCTGCTCCGGCAGGCGGCGACGGCCTTCGAGGGCGGCCAGTTCGGCCACGAAGCCGAAGCCGCACAGCTCACCGCCGGCCGCCTGCACCAGCTCGGCACAGGCTGAGGCCGTGCCGCCGGTGGCCAGCAGATCGTCGACGATCAGCACCCGTTCGCCGGCGGCCAGGGCATCGCTGTGGATCTCGAGCCGGTCGCTGCCGTACTCGAGCTCATAATCCACACCGGTCACGGCGCCAGGCAGTTTGCCGGGTTTGCGCACCGGCACGAAGCCCAGCCGGGTGGCCGTGGCCAGGGCCGTGCCCACGATGAAGCCCCGTGATTCGATGCCCACGATCAGATCCGGCTGGAGGCGCTCACACAGCACCGCCAGCTGGCGGATCACCTCCTGCCAGCCATCCGGATCCCGCATCAGGGGCGTGAGATCGCGAAACAGAATGCCCGGCTTGGGAAAGTCAGGGATGTCGCGCACCAGTTGCCGCAGATCGAGCGGGGATGGGCTGGCGACCATGGCGGGGCAGACGGAGGAGTGAATCGGACGGAAGCGGCGCGGCGGAAACCCCAGCGGGCGTGACGGAAGGGCTCTGCCGCTGGCATCATCGCAGCCATGGTCCAGACCCTCCCCATGCAGCACCCCGAGACTCAGCCTGTGGGGGGCGAGCCGCTGCCCAGGCGCGGCGTCGAGCGGCTCGACCTGATGCTGCTCGCCGTTGAGGCCCTTGATCTCAACGGCGGCGAAGCCATGGTGTGGATGAGCGAGCAGCTGGGCTTCTCCGGCCTCTTCCCCAACCGGGTGGAGCTGTGGAAGCGCCGCTGCCACAACCCCCTGCGCCGCACCACCCGCCGCGGCTCGCTCGACGAGGCTGAGACCGATGCCCTGATCCGCATCCTCTGCGCCCTGGCGGATCGGCTCTACCCGATGCTGCGTGCCCTGCTCTCCCAGGCGGAACCGGAGGCGCTGACCCGCCAGCGCTGGGCCCTGTTCGAAGCCCGGCTGGCCGAGCTGCTGAATGAGCGCATGAACCCTCGCCGTGGTGGCGTGCAGCAACTGCTCGATCCGCAGGGCGGCGCCGACCAGCGCCGTCGCCACATTCAGGCCCTGGCTTTGGGGGCCGGTCCCGGCGGCTTCGAGCGGATGCGGGCCAGCCTGCGGGATGCGGCACCCTGATCGGTGGCTTCCAGATCAGGAGCCCCCTGATCAGCGGCCTGCTTTGACCCTCACGTTGCTTCGCCGGCCGCCTTCCCTTCCTCCGCCCCCTGCCCGTTCCCCGTTCCCTTGAAGCAGACCTTTCGCTACGACCAGACCAGCTGCCGCTTGCAACTGGAGGGCCTGCCCGATGTGTCGGTGGGGCACAGCGGTGCGGTGATCGGCATCCTCACCGGCTGGTCGCTGCAGTGGACCGGCCGGCCCGAACTGGAGGGACGCAAGGAGCACCTGATGGCGCTCATGCAGGTGGTGCTTCCCTACGCGCGGCAACTGATCAGCGGCGTGGACCGGCCCGTGGGTGGCGCCGACCTGCCGGTGGAGATCCGGGGCAAGTCCGGTGGTGGACACCGGCTGCAGCTGCGCAGCAGTCAGCCCGATACGCCCCCCCTGGAGGTGGTGCTCGACGACGCCGAGCTTGCGGATCTGGTGCGGGTGCTGGATCAGGTGCGCCTCGATGGGCGCGTCACCCTGCGCTGGGAGGTGCCGGAGCCCCAGCCGTTGCGCACCCGCGAGCTCCTGGAGCGGGTCCCTTTGCGTCGACGTCTGGCGGCGCCGTTGGGAGGGGTCGTGGTGCTGGCGGTCAGCGCCGGCCTCGGCTGGCTGGTGCCGCCACCGGCTCCCTTGAAGCCTGTCGCCCCCGATGAGCGGGCCGCGCCGGCCGCCGCCAACGAGGCCACGGTTGCGTCTCCCCCCTGAACGGTGGCTGGTCACACTGGAGTGGTTGTAGGCGGCAGCCATCCCATGTCTCTCACCTGGTCGGAACTGCGGCGCCGCGTCACCCGCCTCGGCGCCAGCCTCGATGTGGTGGTGCGCAGCGACCCTGAGGTCTGCGGGCTGAGCGGCAGGACCTTCCATCTCTCCCTGCACCACGGCGGCCAGGGCGACTGCACGGTGGGAGATCTGTCCCTGGTGGATTGCCCCAACGAGCTGGTGCTGATGGAATTCGAGCGCTGGATGCGAGGGGCCGGTCATCGGCTTGAAGGATGAGCCGCGATCAACCCGCCATCCATCTGCCCCGCACCAGTGGGCCCAAGCAGCGGAATGTGTTCAGGGGAAGGCGTCGTCGCCCGCCCCGCTGGCGCCAGGTGTTCGCCGCTCTGGCCCTGGGCGCGCTCGGTGCCGGTCTGCTGGTGGGCCTGCTGCAGCTGCCCAGTCGCTTTGACACGATCCTTCTGGTCAGCACGGCGATCGCCAACCTGATCGACGGCCTCGGGAGTTTCCTGCTGGGAATGCTTCAGCTTGCCGCCCTCGCGCTGGTGCTTGCGGTGGCGGTGGCGGGCCTGCTGCTGCTTGTGGCGGCGGTTCTTCGCTTCGTGCGGGCCTTCCTGCCTCAGCCTCGCCGGCCGAGTTGATCAGCGCTATCCATCAGGAGTGTCCTCCCGGTGATGAAGCGATGGTCAAACGCGGCAAATCCAGTCCGGCCAGGTCTGACGTGGAGGGCAAAGCCAGGAGCAGTGGTGGCAAAGGCAAGGGGAGTGGCAAGGGCAAGGAGAGTGCCAGAGCCCTGGAGAACGGTGCCAGACAAGTGGCGGCCACAGATCAGAAGCCGCGCCTATCGAGACCAACCTCCAAGACCACCCGCGGTCGCAGGACCGACGACGCGATTCCGGCCGTGCGTCTTCACTTCGGAGCATTGAGCGATCGGTATTACCCCTCCGCCCAGCTTGATGACCTCACCGACGTGGCGGTGGATTCGCTGCCCATGGCTGAGGTCAGGGGCGTTGGCGAGTCCACGGCGAAGTTCGATCGTAAAGCCTATGAGCGGGAGCTCACCCGCCTGCAGCAGGAGCTGGTGAAGATGCAGTACTGGATCAAGAGCAGCGGTTTTCGCCTGATCGTGTTGTTCGAAGGCCGGGATGCGGCAGGTAAAGGTGGCACGATCAAGCGCATCACCGAACCGCTCAATCCACGCGGCTGCCGTGTGGTTGCACTGGGAACCCCCTCGGATCAGCAGAAGAGCCAGTGGTATTTCCAGCGCTATGTGGAGCATTTCCCCTCCGCCGGTGAGATCGTGATCTTCGATCGCAGCTGGTACAACCGCGCCGGAGTGGAGCGGGTGATGGGGTTCTGCAGTGAGGCTGAAGTGGAGGAGTTCGCTCAGTCGTGTCCGGAGTTCGAACGGATGCTCGTACGTTCCGGCATCGTGTTGCTCAAGTACTGGTTTTCCGTGAGCGACGAGGAACAGGAGGCCCGGTTTCAGGCGCGCATCGATGACCCCACCCGGCGCTGGAAACTCTCACCGATGGATCTGGAGGCTCGCGATCGATGGATCGAGTTTTCGCAGGCCAAGGATGACATGTTCGCCCACACCAACATCCCGGAGGCACCCTGGTTCACGGTGGAGGCGGATGACAAACGCCGGGCTCGCCTCAATACAATTCACCACCTGCTGAGCAAAGTGCCGTATACCGACATGACCCCACCCAAGATTGCTTTGCCACCCCGCCGGTCGGCCCCATGGATTGACCGGCCGCCGATCAATGAGCGATTCTTCGTGCCCAATTGTTATCCCTGAATCGGGATGTGAACCTAGCCATGCAGCCGCTCGATCCAGTAGCCGGCCAGTTGCCAGGACGACCAGAGGAAAATGACGAGAAACATCCAGTTCATCCAGGCGGGACGTTCGCGAGGTTCAGGAGTCATGCGGGTGCAGCAGCAATGGGGCGTGTTCGCGCTGGATCAAGGTTCAGCGGTGGTGTCGCCCAACCGTTGGATCAGGTCCCAGGGGCGTTCAATCCCTCCGGGCGTCGACCAGACGCCAAGCTTGCGGCGGCGTGCCTCGGCCTCCAGGGAGGCATAGGGGAGATCGTCACAGAGGCCGAGATAACCGTCGAAGACGAAGACAGCGCCACGCTGCAGCTGGCGGGCTGCCACGTCCTGGCCCTGGTGTCGCACCACCGCCACCTCCCGGGCAAACACATCTCGGGCGCGCAGTTCCAGGGTCACGGCAGTCCCGGCAGGCAGGCTGTCGAGCAGCAGCTGGCGTGCCTGACGTGCAAAGGGTTGCTGCTGGGGGCGTGGGGCCTGAATGCAGGCCAGCCGCACCCGTCGCTCCTGTCCCTTCACGTTGACCAGCAGATCCTGACCTGTGGACACATGAATCACCGTGGCGCTGGAGAGCTGAGCGCTACCGGGTGGCGCGCTCACTGCCGGTTGCGTCGGGATGACGGCTTCTGCCAGGGCCCCACCACTGACGAGGCTCAGGGGGAGCAGCACTGCCAGGGAGCCACGTACCACCCTCGAGGCCGTCCTGATGGCAGCGGCTCCACGGGCAGACGGAAGTGATGGCAGTGGTGCTGCTGATCGAGAGCAGGGGGCAGGGGCGGAACCCAATCGGCAGAGGCGGCTGGGCGGGACTCTAGGCAGAGTCGCCCCGCTCGGCACTGCGGTGACGAGCATTCAGGCCGCCAGGGAGCGCCACTGATCGAGCAGGGCCTCCGGTACCCGCCGGGGGCGGTAGTCGCGGGGGTCGTTTGGCCCATGGCGCAGCACCGCGTTCACCACCAGGGCTGGAGTGCGGCCGCGGTTGATCGCGCCATGGGGCACCCCAGGGGGAATGCGTACCCATGCGGGCTCGTCCTCACGCAGGGTGATGTGGTGCAGACGCTTCTGTTGCAACACCACCAGATCAATCGAGCCGCGCAGCACCATCAGCTGATCCGTCTGGTTTCGGTGGCAGAAGAGTTCATCGATCCGATCGGTGCCCACCTCGGCGATCAGGGTTTCATCGCTGGCTTGTGGCTCGCAGAACAGGGTGTGACCGGAGAAGGATCGCTGAATCTGCAGGAGCTCAATGTGTCGGGCCAGGCCCATGGAGTTGTTGCAAGTGGATGAAGACTTGCAACAACTTCCTGGGATTCTGGTGTTACTTGCTACCCGATTGGGCCCCAGTCAGGGTTCCACGGCATGGCTATTGTCCGGCCTGCTCTGTTTTCCGGTCTGGTTGTCTGCTGTTGATGCAGCGTCGCTCCATGAACTCAGAGCTTCCGATAGTCGGGATCGACCCAGCAGCGCGGCAGGCCTTCCCCGGAGGGAAACTGCAGATCTGCCTTGCCGAAAGGCTCGGGTTCCTGCATCTCCTCTCCGGCGTGGAAGCGCCCCAGCACCCGCGCCGCGAAGGGATCGAACAGTTGCTTCAGGTCCAGCACTTCAACAAGGGCCTCGTCCTCCTGGCGCAATTTCAGAAACATGACGACCTCCAGCCCCACGGGGTCAGGGTTTTCTCAAGTCTGATCACAACCGCCGCGGTTCGGTATCGGTCGTCACGTTTGCTTGTCTTCTGTGGCCGGCCTCACCGGCTTTGCACCACTCCCGTGACGGTTTCCTGGACGAAGGCGCAGGATCCAGGTAGATCAAGGCCAGCTTCGTTGTCGGCCGGACCATGGCCCATCACCAGATCCTGATCCTTGGCGGCGGTACCGCCGGCCTCACCGCGGCCAGCCAGCTGCGGCGGGCCCGGCCGGAGCTGGAGGTCGCCATCCTCGAGCCGTCGCGGGATCACTACTACCAACCTGGCTGGACCCTGGTGGGCGGCGGTGTCTTCACCCTGGAGCAGACCCACCGGCTGGAAGTGGACCTGATCCCGGAGGGCGTGGTCTGGATTCATGATGCCGTCGCGAGCTTTGATCCTGATGCCAATGCGGTGCGCACCGCCGGAGGCGCCACGATCACCTACGACGTGCTGGTGGTCGCGACCGGCATCAAGCTCTGCTGGGAGCGGATCAAGGGCCTGAGCGAGGCGCTGGGCAGCGACGGTGTCACCAGCAACTATTCGCGGGAGCACGCTGCCTACACCTGGCAGACGATTCAGAACTTCAAGGGTGGAAATGCCGTGTTCACCTATCCGGAGACGCCGATCAAGTGCGCCGGTGCACCGCAGAAAATCATGTACATGGCCGACGACGTGTTCAAACGCTCGCCGGAGGTCGCTTCCCGTACCAAGGTGATCTATGCCACGGCAACTCCGGGAATCTTCGGCATCCCGATTTATGCTGAGCCCCTCAAGAAGGTGGTGGCACGCCGTGGCATCACCACCAACTTTCTGCACACCCTCAAGGAGGTGCGTGCCTCGAGCAAGGAGGCCGTGTTCCACGTGAAAGACGGGGACACCATCCGTGAAGAAGTGATCTCCTACGAGATGCTGCATGTCACCCCACCGATGGCAGCGCCCGATGTGGTGGCCGAGAGTCCCCTGGCCGTGGCTGGCCCGGGTGGTTGGGTCGAGGTGGATAAGTTCACGACCCAGCATGTTCGTTTCCCGAACGTCTTTTCCCTGGGGGATGTCTCGTCTCTACCGAACTCCAAGACGGCTGCGGCGGTGAGGGGCCAGGCGCCGGTGCTGGTGGCCAACCTGCTGGCCTTCCTCGATCAACGTCCCCTGGAGGCCCGTTACGACGGCTATGCCTGCTGTCCGCTGATCACTGGCTATGGCAAAACGATCATGGCTGAGTTTGATTATGATGGCAATCCCAAACCATCCTTCCCCTGCGATCCCACCCAGGAGCGATGGACCATGTGGATCGTCAAGACCAAGGTGCTCCCCTGGCTCTACTGGAACCGTATGTTGAAGGGCTATGGACATGAACGTCAGTTCATGCCGGGCGTCTCCTGAACTCCCCTAACCTGAACTCCCCTAGTGGTGCTGCTGGGTGTAACTGGCAGCCCGCTGGCGTTGCTCCAGGGCATAGAGAGGAATCTGCTGGCCGGGATGATCGGGATCCGATACGAAGCTGCACCAGTGACGGATTGTGCTCTGGTGAATCTGGCAGCTTTTGGGATGCTCTGCCTGTGAAGCCGGGTGGTCTGAGCCATGGCCCCGGGCGCGACGACGCTGGCCGGACCTTTTGTCAGGTTTCATCGGTCACTCCTGGGCATGAGCTGAGAAACAGGCCCTGAAATTCCCAGCGCCGTTCCCTCGCCTTGAGGCGACTGGCGAGCGATTGCCAGTCTTCCCAGCAGCGGTCCAGCTGATGCTGGATGGCTACCCCCAGCTCAGGCAGGTCAGCCACCCGTGGCCGCAGCTCCTGTTCGCCGATCACATCGGCCAGAACCTGAAGATCATGGAGCTCACCAAGGGACTCCTGTGCGAGCTTCAACTCCTGAATCCAATGGTGACCGCCGCTGGGCAGGAAAGGCTCAAGGTTTTCGAGCGCGTAGCGCGCCTCCTTGATCCGCTTTCGGAGTTCGTGTAACGACTTGTCGCGTGGATTGGCTTCCTGCCAACCCGCATGGAGAAACAACCCATGGCTGAGAGATCCTTGCCACTCGACCAGCCAATCGCCGATCGGCTGCTGCCCAAGAATGGTGAAATCCGGCTTTCTCAGCCATTTGCTCAGCCGTGCCAACATCTTCAGATAGTTGGCATCCTGCAGAGCTTTTCCCAATCCTTCAAAGGCCTGGCGGCGGTTGCGTGCGAGCCCTTTAAGCAGCCGCTTCAAGGCCTTCGCCTTGATCGTTGGATCGGAGTCCTCACCATCGGCAGAGATGGGCAGGGCGGGAAACAGATCGAGCTCCAGTCGCTGCCTGAGCACGTCCAGATCCCTGGTCAGTCCCGTCTGGCGTGTGACGCGGGCCAGGCGTTGCTCGCTTACGCCATCGGGAAGTTTCAAAGCAGCTCCGAATTGATTCAGTACCGTGCGTAAGCGACGCAGTGTCACCCGCAGCTGGTGCAGAGCTTCGGGGTCCTGATCCGCCAGAACTTCGGGATGCAGTCTGCCAATCCGCCGGGTCTGCTTCTGAATCAGATCGGCCACATAATCGCCACAACGGGGGGACGTGGCCATGGCTTTGCTGTCTGCAAGGGTGATCAGGACTGAGAATCCGCTCATGGTTCAACCTGCCAGCGCGAGGTGAGTCAGACGTTCAGGCTGGGTTATTGCTTTGCCTGGCCTCCTCCACTGACCTTAGGTGTGCGGAGCGTCACTGCACGGTTCTGCTGCCCTGAGGGCGCCAGGTCTCCCTGGTGACTGCAGCCTGGCTGATGCCGGGGCGCGATCACCGCCAGGAGGTTCTGCTGGAAGGGGTTGAAGTTGTCGTCGCTCACCAGCACGAAGCTGGAGCGACCATCCGCCAGAGTGGGCCCCTGGGTCAATCCTTCCCAGTTGTCGGGTGGAAGCCCGCTGCTGATCAGATCCCAGCGGGCCTTCCTGTGCCATTGGTCCTGTTGGAGTTCGACGAGGCTCAGTTCGGCTCGCCAGGAGCCTGGAGGTGTGAAGGATCGCCACAGGGCCAGGGTGGGGAGCGTGGCGGATGGACCCGACAAGGCCAGAAGATCCGTGAGCCCCCAGGCTTCACTCACGTCTGGAGCCAGCAAGGGAGGCAGCACCCGGCTGGTGATGTCAGCTGAGCTGGCCGGCACGGACCAGAGCAGGGTGCGACGCTCCCGGGCTGAATCCTGCAACAGCGGCTGTTCTGTCGCCATCAGCAGCCGCAGCGTTGGGTTCGGTGTTGTCGAGCCAGAAGGCAGCAGGGTGAGGGATTCCGGTCCGCCGTTCGGCGCAAGGCCAGATCGGGTCCGCAGGTGCCATGCCTCAGGCAGAGGGAGGGCCTGCCTGAGTGCCCCGGAGTGGCGATCGAAGCGCAGCAACCTGGCCGGCTGTGCCGGTGTCAGGCGCCCTTCGCTGGCCACCCAGGCGTCAGAGCCCTGGAGCACCAGCCCTTCGCCATCCATCTCAGGTCGAAAGCTGTTGCCGCTGCCGCTGCCGTTGCCGGCTTCTCCGCTCTGCAAGGGAATGGTGGCAAACAGCTGCAGGAGTTGCGGTTCCTCCTTCCGGTTCGATCCCATCGGATGGAGGCCCATCCCATTGGGGCCCCTCAGGATCTGACGAAGACCACGCCAGCCGAGCAGCTGGCCGCGGGGTGTATCGCTGATCAGCCAGAGCACATCGTCTTCAGGCTCGTACACAGCCCCTGAAAAGCCTCCGATCGGCTCTCCCTCCGTTCCCCTGCGGGGCATGGTCTGGGTGAAGAGCAATTGCCAGCCAGCAGAGAGCGGACAGGGCAGATCGGCAGGAGGGGCGACCGGAGCCGCCACGATCATGGAGTCTTCGTGTCGAGTAACGCATCTTTGCTATAGCGCAAATCTTTCCAGATCGCCCGGATTTCGGCATAAGCCTGTTCCTGGGAGATCTTGCCATTGGCCTGTAATCCCACGATCAGGCCGACCCGCTCAGCAAAGGATTCAAGATTTTGATGGAACACCAGCCTCTCGGGAGACCACCCAGCTCCCCGGTACCCTCCATGGGCTTCCATCGGTGATTGGATTCCATCCGGAGCCCAACCCGAGCTCGATTGGGCGAGTTCTGAGCGTTCGTCGCCCAAGATCATCCTTAACGTTCTGATCCTTTCAATGTAGTCAGGCTGGTTCGGCGATGTTGGTTAAGACTGGCTCAAGCTTTCCGGCTCCCCCTCAGCTGGCGGTTTGCCGGGGTGCTGCGACGCTTCAGCCGGCTGTGATGCACGGCACTGTTCCACGGCTGCAGCAAGTCTGGAATGGGGGGGCGTGATTCCACTGTCAACGCCATGGCCTTCCTGCAGCGTTCCTGGCTAAAACCGGTGGGCATCTGCCTGCTTCTTCAGGCGGCCCTTCTCAGTGGGGGCAGGGTGTTCCATGGCTGGCTCATCCCGGAGGAACGGTGCTGCGTCTCACGCCTGGAGCTCTGACCTCCCAGCGTCTGGAGGAGAGACCGGCCAATCTGCCCAGTCACCTGTATGTGCACGGCGGGCAACGGCCCACCACGTTTTCCGCTGTCGTGTTTCTGCCTGAGGGGCCTGTGCTCCGTCAGGTGCAGACCGGCGACGACAGCCTGCTGGATGTGGCACGACAGCGGCAGTTGCCAGTGTGGTTGCGGATCAGTGGGCTGCGGGATCGCCGTCGGATCGAGGCCTTGCTGGCGAGCCTCGACGTGCCAGCGGAGCTGCTGCCTCCCCTGCTGGACGTGCCCCAGCGGCCCAGGGTCGATTCCTTTGGCGAGGCGGTGCTGGTGGTGCTGCACCGGCTGGGTTTCGCCAAGGATCCTGCCCATCTGGTGAGTGAGCAGGTGGGATTGCTTCTGTTGCCCGATCTGTTGGTCACACTGGAGGAGGCCAGCAGCGGAGAACCATTTGCGGACCTTACCGACTGGTTGATCTCTCGGGCCGGAGCAGTGGAGCATCGCGATCTGGACGATCTGCTGCATTTTCTGATCGATGATCTGCTTGATGATCTGTTCCCGATGCTGGAGAGTATTGCTAACAGACTGGATGACCTGGAAGCTGCCGCCCTACGCCAACCCAAGCCAACTGTATTGGGAAGAACCACACAGTTTCGTAGTGGCGTTCGCACGATCCGCAGCCAGATCTGGCCGTTGCGCCATCAGATCCGAGCCCTTCTGCGCCAGCGCCAGCAGCTGCTGGGCCCCGAGGCCCTGGGCGGATTTCAGGAGATGGCTGACCTGGTGGAGTTGCTATTTGATCAGTGTGAATCGCTACGGGCCCAGTGTGATGCGATCACACAGGCCTATGCCGCCAGCATCGGCAATCGCATGAACCAGGTCATGAAGACACTCACAATCCTCACCAGTGTCTTTGCCCCGCTTACCTTTATTGCAGGAATCTATGGCATGAACTTTGACGTGATGCCCGAGCTTCACTGGCGCTATGGTTATCTGACAGTGATCCTGCTGATGGGCGCTGTTGCTGTTCTCCAGGCCTCCTGGCTTTGGCGCCGTGGCTGGTTCGAAGATTGGACGACGCCGCGTCGTTGAATCCCCGGTTGGGTGTCGCGCAGACGACGGGGATGCCTCGCCTTAACCCTGCAATAACGACTGGCGTACCGGCCAGTTGCTATCCAGGATGGGCCCCTCCCCATGGCTATTCAATGACCTTCGTCAAGAAGGCCCTGATCTTCGGAACCCTGGCAGCACTTGGCGCCGGAGCCGCAGCATCCGCCCAGTCCACTCTCAATGGGGCCGGCGCCACATTCCCGGCTCCCTTCTACCTGCGTGCCTTTGATGGGCTTGCCAAGACCGGGACGCGCGTGAACTACCAGGCTGTTGGTTCTGGCGCCGGTGTGCGTCAGTTCGTTGCCGGCACCGTGGATTTTGGCGCCACCGATGAACCCATTAAAGCTGCTGAAGCTGCCAAGGTGTCGCGCGGCGTGGTTCAGTTCCCCACCGTGGGAGGCACGATCGCGATTGCCTACAATAAGCCTGATTGCGCGAACCTGAAGCTCACGCAGAAGCAGGCAGTCGATATCTTCCTGGGCACCATCAAGACCTGGGATCAGCTCAAGTGCGGCAAGGGCCCGATCAAGGTGGTGCACCGTTCTGACGGTTCCGGCACGACTTTCGCCTTCACCAACTCGCTTTCGGCCTTTTCTCCCACCTGGAAAAGCAAGGTTGGTGAGGGAAAGACCGTCAAATGGCCCGTTGGTATCGGCGGCAAGGGCAATGAGGGAGTGGCTGGTGTGATCAGCAACACCAGTGGCTCAATCGGCTATCTGAACCAGGCCTTTGTCAGGGGCAAGATCAAGGCAGCAGCTCTGCAGAACAAGGCAGGCAAGTTTGTGCTGCCGAATCTGGCCAGCGGCGCCGCGGCACTGAACAACATCCGTCTGGATAGCAACCTGGCCGGGGAGGATCCCAATCCCGCCGGTGTAGCCAGCTATCCGATTTCGACCCTCACCTGGATCCTTGCCTATCAGAAAGGTAACGGTGCCAAGGCCGCCACGATCCAGAGGGCGATGAACTATCTGCTCAGCCCCGCTGCCCAGGACCAGGCCGATAACCTCGGCTATGTTCCGCTCAAGGGCAATATCCTGGCCGCGTCCCGCAAGGCTGTGGCTCGCATCGGCAAGTGATTTCCGCGGGCTGGACCGGCGCCATCCATCGCTGCTGGTTCAGCCCGCTCTTCCTTGGATCCGCCGATGCAGCGTTCTCCAAAGCTTGCCCGCTAGCGGGAACACCAACT
Source organism: Synechococcus sp. CCY9202 (assembly GCF_034931685.1). Classification (NCBI taxonomy): domain Bacteria; kingdom Bacillati; phylum Cyanobacteriota; class Cyanophyceae; order Synechococcales; family Synechococcaceae; genus Synechococcus; species Synechococcus sp. CCY9202. The sequence goes on along the minus strand of NZ_JAYGID010000127.1, from coordinate 26,528 downwards.
CGTCGCCATTGGAGCTCGCTCTCGAGCACGCTGTCTACGATCAACGTCCTGTAACCCCTCTTTCTGTCCATGGCTTTTCCCAGCTCCCTCCTCCGTCCGCGTGCCATCGCGGCGGTGGCGACTCTCACGGCGATCGGTCTGACCGGCTGCGGAGGCGGAGGCGGTACCACCATCAGTGGAGCAGGGGCAACCTTTCCTGCGGCGGCTTATCAACGCTGGAGCAGCGACTATGCGGCTGAAACCGGGAATCAGGTGAATTATCAGTCGGTGGGTTCAGGTGCGGGTGTGCGTCAGTTTGCCGCCGGCACGGTGGACTTTGGTGCCAGTGATGAGCAACTCAGCGAGGAAGACTTCAAGGCAGGTGCGGCGGGCCAGCGGGGTGCTCTGCAGATTCCGATGTTGGGCGGCACAGTCACGCCGGCCTACAACAATGCCGATTGTCCCGATCTGAAACTCACCCAGGCTCAACTCGCCGATATCTTCCTCGGCAAGATCAAGGACTGGAAGGATCTCGGTTGTCCGTCGAAGCCGATCACGGTGGCCCACCGATCCGATGGCTCCGGCACCACCTACGCCTTCACCAACTCCCTGGCTTGTTTTTCGCCTGAGTGGAGCAAGAGTGTGGGCAAGGGCAAGAGCGTCAACTGGCCCGTTGGCGTGGGGGCCAAGGGTAACGAGGGCGTGGCTGGCCTGCTGTCCAACACTCCTGGTTCGATCGGCTATGTGAACCTTGCCTATGTGCGGGATCCGCTGCGCCCAGTGGCGCTGCAGAACAAGGATGGTCAATTCGTGCTTGCCAGTGTGGCCAGTGGCGCCGCAGCGCTCAACAATGTCGTACTCAACGACAAACTGGGTGGTGAAGACTGCAACCCCGCTGGAGCTGAGAGCTTCCCGATCGTGGCCTTCACCTGGATCCTGGCCTACGAAACTGGCTATGGCGACAAGAAGGCCGAGGCCGTGCGCAACTTCCTCGACTGGTCCCTGGGTGAGGCCCCGCAGAAGCAGGCAGCTGAGCTCGGCTATGTCCCCCTCACCGGTGAGGTGCTGAACAAGGCCCGCGCCGAAGTGGCCAAGATCGGCAGCTGATGATTCCCCACTGACTTCTCACCAATGGATTCTCACGAAACGGTTCTCAGCAACGCTGGGCATCGTCTGGGAAGAATCCGTGGTTTGGCTCCCGCCAGGGTTGAGGGTTCTTGTTCCCTCGATCTCTGGCGGCTTTCTAACTGGGTTCGAGGTCAATGTTCGGCGTAATGCTTTGCCCAACCCCTGGCCTGAACGACCTGTCCAGGCGCTCTTAGCCTCGACTTAATCAAGGCACTACCTCATCTTGGTGCTTGGGGCGTGTCGCGCTCCATACAATCGCGTGCAAACCGCCACCCGGCACTCATCATGGTGTTCACCCCTTCCCCGGAAGCAGGCCGCAGCGATGGCTTCCGGGCTGTGCTGGAGGAGTGCTATCAGAAACGCAGCCTGGTTCATCTCGCTGCCGGCAGCAGTGTGCCGTTACTGCGTCACACCATCTGGCTGGTGGTGCGGGGCATGGTGAAACTCGGTGCGGTATCGATTCACGGCGATGAGTTGTTGCTTGGTCTGGCCGGTCCGAATGAACCCTTCGGCGAGCCACTCACCGATGTGCAGGCCTTCCAGGCGATCACGGTGACCGATACGGACCTGCTCTGCTTCACCTCACAGGACATCCAGAACGATCCTCAGTTGGCCACGGCCATGTTGCGTGCCGTGGCGGCCCGTCAACGCCAGAGTGAGGCGATGCTGGCCCTGCTGGGTCTGCGACGCATCGAGGAGCGGCTGCGCGGCTTCCTCGAGCTGCTGGCTGAGCAGTATGGCCAGCCTTGCCCCCAGGGGCTGCGCCTCAACCTGCGCCTCACCCACCAGGATCTCGCCAGTGCCCTCAGCACCACCCGCGTCACCGTGACGCGCATCCTCGGTGTGCTGCGCGACGAAGGCTGGTTGCAGATCGACGACGAGCGTCGCCTGGTGATCGGCTTCACCCCGTCCCGCAAGATCCGCCCATGACGGCGACCCTGGTCGTGGCACCGTTGGGTGAGGCCGAGCAGTCCACTCTGCTGAACCAGGCTCCCATCACCAACAATGGGGGTATGCCTGCCTCTGTTCTGGTCGTCGAGGATGACGACACCATCCGTGAGACCGTCTGTGAGGCCCTGGCCCTCGAGGGCTATGCCGTGACTGGCTGCAGCAATGGCCGCAAGGCCCTTGATCTCCTCCACTCCGATGCGACGGAGCAGGGGAGCGAAGGATTTGCATTGGTGGTGCTGGACCTGATGCTGCCCGGTCTGGGGGGCCTTGATCTCTGTCGAAAGCTGCGCCAGGTGCACAACCAGACCCCGATTCTGGTGGTGAGCGCGCGCGATTCGGAAACGGATCGGGTGCTGGGCCTCGAGGTGGGAGCTGATGACTACCTTGTCAAGCCGTTTGGCATGCGTGAGCTGGTCGCCCGCTGCCGCGCCCTGATGCGCCGCAGCACCCTGCAGCAGCGGGATGAGCGCCAGATGCTGCAGCACGCCAACCTCTGCCTCTATCCGGAGGAATGCCGGGTTCTGCGCGACGGTCTGGAGGTCAACCTCTCCCGCCGCGAATTCCGGCTGCTGGAGCTGTTCATGCAGCATCCACGCCGGGTCTGGAGCCGCGACAAACTGCTGGAACGTCTCTGGGGATTCGATTATTTCGGTGATCCCAAGACCGTTGATGTCCACATCCGCTGGCTGCGCGAGAAGATCGAAGATGATCCGTCGGCACCGCAGCATGTGCAGACGGTGCGGGGCTTCGGTTATCGCTTCGGCTGAGGCGTGCCGGTGGGGCCGCTTGCGGCCGTGAGATGAACGTTGTGGTCGGATTTGGGCTTGGAGTGGCAGCGGGTCTGCTGGCTGGCTGGTGGTTGGCGGGTTGGTCTCGGCGGCGAGGGCGGGGGCGCGCCATACCGTCGCAACGCCCCGGCCGTCGCCAGCTGCTGCGCTGGATTGAGGCGGCACCCCTGGGCTGGATGCTGCTGGATGGGGAGGGTGTGATCCGCACCATCAATCCCCGTGCTGTGCGATTGCTGCAGTTACCAGCGGCTGGTCTCCACCGGGGTGAGCCGCTTCAGGCACTCTGCCGTGAACCGCAGCTGCGCAGCGCCATCGACAGCGCCCGCAGCCAGCAGCGGCTTCAACGGCTGGAATGGCAGCACGGGGAAGAGGATCTGGAGGTGCATGCCCTCCCCGGTGACGATGGCTGGGTGGCGGTGCTGCTGCAGACCCGCCGCTCCCTGGAAGCCCAGCTGGAGCAGCAGGAGCGCTGGGTCAGCGATGTGGCCCATGAGCTCAGGACCCCCCTCACGGCCCTGCTGTTGGTGGGCGACAGCCTCGCTTCCCAGGTGAACAGCCGCCATGCGGTTCTGGTGGAGCGGCTGCAGCGGGAGTTGCTGCGGTTGCAGCAGCTGGTGGGGGATCTGCTGGAGCTTTCGCGGCTGGAGAATGCCCTGCCTGGAGATCCGGGTCGCAGCGATCCGGTCGATCTGGGTGCCCTGGTGGAAAAGGTGTGGGCAGGTCTGCGTCCCCTGGCGGAACAGCGCCGGATCGAGTTGGCCCTGCACCGGGTGCCCCGACAGCCGCCGGAGCCGGAAGGGGAGGATCCGGCCCCGACGGTGGTGTGGGGCGATGGGTCGCGGCTGCATCGGGCCCTGCTCAACCTGCTCGATAACGCCATCCGCTATGCGCCTGATGGCACGGCGGTTCAGGTGGAACTGGTCAGCAGTGGCGACTGGACACTGCTGAGCGTTCGTGATCACGGCCCCGGCCTCAGCGAGCAGGATCTGACCCATCTGTTCGAGCGCTTCTATCGCGGCGATCCCTCCCGGGTGCGCAGCAAACGAACCGGCAGTGGCCTGGGCCTGTCGATCGTGCAGCAGATCGCCGTGACCCAGGGTGGACGGGTCCAGGCCCGCAACCACCCCGGGGGGGGTGCGGTTCTGGAGTTGTGGTTGCCGGAGCGGGGCACACGCCGGCTGGAGCGTCCGTTCAGCGCCTGGCCATCGGGCCGCTAATGCCGTCAGTCTGGGATGGCAATCCGGCTGTCCAGGTCATCAGTGGGCTCCAGCCAGGTCTCCGCCGCGTCCGCCGGCCTCCTCTGCCATGCCGATCCGGGCGAACAGGTCGGTGCTGGCGGGGTTGAGGTGAATCACCTCCACGGAGCTGCCTCCGAGCTTGATGCGGCGGATCACCTGATCGAGGGCGGTGACTCCGCTCTGATCCCAGATGTGCGCCTCTCCCATATCGATGCTGACCCGGGCCGGATGCTCATGCACATCGAAGCCCTGGCGGAAATAGATGCTGCTCACGAAGAACAGCTGACCCCGCACCGTGTAGATGCGATGGTCGTCGCCGTCGAGGCGACTCTCCACCTCGATCACCTTGGCCACCTTACGGCTGAACAGGATGCCCGCCAGGGCCACACCCGCCAGCAGACCGATGGCCAGGTTGTGGGTGAGCACGGTGATGACCACCGTGAGCACCATCACGGCGGTGTCGCTGCGGGGGATTCGGCGGATTTCGGTGATCGAGCGCAGATTGGCGGTGTTGATCGCGATCATGATCATCACGCCTACCAGGGTGGCCATGGGGATCTGATTCACCCACTCGCGGGCCAGCAGGATCATCGCCAGCAGGCTCATGCCCGAGGTGAGGGTGGAGAGCCGGGTGCGGCCGCCATACCCCACGTTCATCACCGACTGGCCCACCAGGGCACAGCCCGGCATGCCGCCGAACAGCGCGCTGACGATATTGCCGATCCCCTGTCCGCGGGCCTCGACGTGCTTGTGGCTGGTCTGGTCGGTGATGTCGTCGAGGATGTCCTGGGTGAGGAAGGTCTCCATCAGCCCCACCAGGGAGATGGCCAGAGCCGTCGGCAGGATCAGCCCGAGGGTGTTGAGGTTGAAGGGCACCTGGGGCAGACCGAAGCTCGGCAGACCCTGGGGCAGGGTGCCGAGCGACGCCACCGTGGGCACATCCAGCTTCAGCTGGATGGCGATCCCCGTGGTGATCAAGATGGCGATCAGGGCCGAGGGAATCACCTTGGTGACCCGTGGCAGCAGATAGATCAGCACCAGGGTGAGCAGGGTCAGGCCCCACACCGCCGGCAACTGGGCGGGCTGCACCGTCACCACCTCGGGGTGGAAGGCGTCGAGGCCGAGCTGGGGGAGCTGGGCCAGCAGGATCAGGATCGCCAGGGCATTGACGAAACCAGCCATGACCGGCTGGGGCACGAAGCGCATCTGATGGGCCAGGCGCAGATAGCCCCAGGCGATCTGCAGCAGGCCCGTGAGGATGCCGGCGGCCAGCAGAAACTGCAGCCCCAGGCCCGCCCCCAGGGCATCGCCCTGCTGCACCAGGCCGGTCATCAGCAGGGCCGTGGAGCCGGTGGCCGAGGTGATCATCGCCATGCGGCCGCCCACGATCGCCAGGGTGACCGCCAGGCAGAAGGCACCGAACAGGCCCACACTGGGATCGACCCCGGCGATGCCGGAGAAGGCGATCGCCTCGGGGATCATGGCGAAGGCCACCACCAGGCCGGAGAGGACGTCGCGGTGGGGCTGCTGCCACCACTCGCGCAGCGGGACTTGCATCAGGAGTTTGGGTATCTGTTGGCTGGCTGTCCAGCGTCGCAGGCGCCCACCGGTCAGCGTTGCCAGAGGTGGGGCGATGCTGGAGGTAGTCGCGCGTCCAGGGATGGCTCGATTCGGTGAACTGCTCAGGGCCGCCAACAACCTCAAATTGCTGGCGGCGATCGGCCGCAGTGGCGGCGACCTGGGTTCGGTGGCGGATCTGGTCGACAACATGCTCGACACACCGCAGATGGAGGCCTGCATCGGCCGCTTTCGCAGCGTCCCTGGTGGTGCCGCGATGATGGATGCCCGATACCCGCCCCTGCAGCCGGATCTGGATCGGCTGATCCAGCTGCCGGAGGGAAGCCTGGGCCGCAGCTACGCCCAGCTGATTCGTCAGCTCGACTACGACCCTGAATTCTTCCGGCCCAGGCCCACGGGAACCCAGGCCCACTGGTTGACCCAGCGCATCGCCACCACCCACGACATCCACCATGTGGTGAGTGGATTCGGCACGGTTTCCGAAGGGGAAAGTGGGGTGCTGGCGATCACCGCCTGTCAGATCGGCTTTCCCGCCTACGTGCTGCTCACCACAGCCGGACAACTGGCCACCTTCCGCTTCCAGACCGAGCGCCTGCCGCGACTGAGCGCGGCTGTGGCGCACGGCATGGCGATGGCTCGGCAGGCGAGTTGCCTGGCCGTGGCCCACTGGGAAGAGGGCTGGCACAGGCCGGTGGCCGATTGGCGGGAGGAGCTGGGGATCCTCGAACCCGCCGATGGTGAGCCCTATGGACTGACCCCAGCAGTACCCGCCGCCTGAGCCGAGCCCCGCAGAATCTCCCTGCGTTCAGACGAGCCCCGCAACCGCTCGCTCGAGCGCCTCATGACGACTGATCTCGAGGTGATCCACCGGCAGCTTGGCGTAGAGACCAAGCCTCTCGAGCCGCTTGCGGGTGGTGCCGTTGGCCCCCACCACAAACACCTGCCGACCTTTCTCCAGGGCCTCCTCCACCGCGTTCTCAACGGCGAGGGCTGCGGTGACCCCCAGGTGGGACACCTCCGTGAGGTCAAACACGATGGCCTGGCAACTGCCGATGGCGTTGTGCTCCCGGTCGATCGCCTTGGCCACCCCGAAGATCATGGCGCCGGTCAGCTGGAACAGCAGCACCTTGCCGTTGCCCCGATCCAGCAGGGCCTTCTCCTCACTGGGCAGATTGAGCTCTCCGTCGGCGGTGCTGACGGATTTCACCTGCTTCGACTGGAGCGAACTCATCCGGTCGATGGTGAGGATGTTGGCGATGAACACGCCGATGCCCACGGCCGCGATCAGATCGACCAGCACGGTGAGGCCGATCACCAGATACATGATCAGGGCGCCCTTGATCGAGATCCGATGGGCGCGCTTGAGGAAGCTCCAGTCGACGATGTCGACACCCACTTTCAGGGCGATGCCGGCCAGCACCGCCTGGGGGATCTGGGCCGCCAGGCGCGTGCCCGCCAGGATCACCAGCATGAGCACCAGGGCGCGGGTGATGCCCGAAAGGGCGCTGCGGCCACCGGCCTGGATGTTCACCACCGTGCCCATGGTGGCGCCGGCACCGGCGATGCCGCCGAACAGGCCCGAGACGAGGTTGCCGAGGCCCTGGCCGATCAGCTCCTTGTTCGAATCGCTCTCGGTGCGGGTGATGCTGTCGGCGATCACCGCCGTGAGCAGGGCATCGATACAGCCCAGCATCCCGAGCACGGCGCCGTTGACGAGCATCGTCTCCAGCTGGGGCAGGGAGAAGTAGGGCAGCTGCAGCTTCGGAAAACCGGAGGCGATCTCGCCGATCCGGCGGATCTCTTCACCATCGCCGCCGCCACTCAGCAGCGAGAGGGACAGGAGCGTGCCCAGGATCAGGGCGATCAGCTGGGGCGGCGCAATCGTCTTGACCTTCGATGGCGTCAGCCAGAGGATCGCCAGGGTGATCACCGCCAGGATCACTTCGGTGGGCCGGGCGCTGGTGATCAGGCCCGGCAGGGCATTCAAGGTGCCGAGCACCCCACCTTTGGGAATCGCCTGCCCCAGAAAGGGACCGATCTGAAGAATGATCAGGATGAAGCCGATCCCGGACATGAAGCCCGAGATCACGGTGTACGGCATCATCGTGACGTAACGGCCCAGCTTCAGGAAGCCGAACAGGATCTGGAACAGACCCGCCAGCATCACCACGGTGAAGGCCATGGCCAGGCCGTGTTCCGGATTCTGGGAGGTGAGCTTGGCAATCACCGCCGTCATCACCACTGTCATCGGACCGGTGGGCTCCGAGATCAGGGTGGGGGTGCCGCCGAACAGGGCGGCGAACAGGCCAACCAGCACGGCCCCCCAGAGGCCTGCGGCGGCACCAGCTCCGGAGGCGACACCGAAGGCCAGGGCCATGGGAAGGGCGATCACCGCGGCGGTGACGCCACCGAACAGGTCCCCCTTGATGTGCTGGGAGCTGATCCGGTTGAACACTGCCGAGGGCGAGAACGCCGGCGCAGCGGGAGGCGACATGGAGATGCAGACAAGGGAAATGTTCCGAAGGCACAGCGTCAGATGCTTGCCCGATACAGGCCGCCGGAGTGACGCGAACATTAGGGATGAGGCTCCGTTCGCGTGGGCTCATCCGGAAACCGGGCCATCGCTCTTCACAAAGCCCCTGTCCGTATGGCCTGTTTTCCCAGGGTTTTGCTCCTGCTGAAGGCATCCGAAAAGGGGCTGCCTAGGGTGCCAGCGGATTTGGTACCGGCGGATGAGCCCGATCTATACCGACAACAGCCTCAGCATCGGCAATACCCCGATGGTGCAGCTCAACCGGGTCACGGCCGGTTGCGGGGCGAGGGTTCTCGCCAAGATCGAGGGGCGCAATCCCGCCTATTCGGTGAAGTGCCGCATCGGTGCGGCCATGATCTGGCAGGCCGAGCAGGCCGGACGGCTGGGTCAGGGCAAGGAACTGATCGAACCCACCAGCGGTAACACCGGCATCGCCCTGGCCTTTGTGGCGGCCTCGCGCGGAATTCCCCTGACGCTCACCATGCCGGAAACCATGAGCCTGGAGCGGCGCAAGCTGCTTACGGCCTATGGCGCCCGTTTGATGCTCACCGAGGGGCGGCTGGGCATGGGCGGGGCGATCGGGGCTGCCAAGGAGCTGGCCGAGTCTGATCCGGATCGCTACGTGCTGCTGCAGCAGTTCAGCAATCCCGCCAATCCCCAGATTCACCACGACACCACGGGCCCCGAGATCTGGAACGACGCTGATGGCGAGGTGGACGTTCTGGTGGCGGGGGTCGGCACCGGCGGCACGATCTCCGGCGTGAGCCGCTACATCAAGACCACTCTGGGCCAGCCGTTGGTCTCGGTGGCGGTGGAGCCGGTCAACAGTCCGGTGATCAGCCAGGCGAAGGCCAACCTGCCGCTGCAGCCCGGATCCCACAAGATCCAGGGCATCGGGGCCGGTTTCCTGCCCGACAACCTGGATCTGGATCTGGTCGATCGCGTCGAAACCGTGAGCGACGACGACGCGATGGGCATGGCGCGCCGTCTGATGTGTGAGGAAGGCATCCTGGCCGGCATTTCCTGCGGAGCGGCCACCGTTGCTGCCTTGCGGCTGGCGCGGGAGGAGGCTTTCGCCGGCAGGACGATCGTGGTGGTGCTTCCCGATTCCGGTGAGCGCTATCTCAGTTCGGCCCTCTTCGAAGGCGTGTTCAACGAGCGTGGCCTGGCGGTCTGAACCAACCCGTGTTGACACCGATGAAGGGTGCGGGAGAGGCCTTGTATAAGGGGGTGATCCGTCGCAGCCGAAGGTCCGATGCCGGAGAACGACTCCCCAGCTGGTCTTCCAGTCGAAGCGCAACCTGTCGAAGCGCAACCAGCTGAAGCGCAACCAGTTGATGCTCAGCCAGAAGCTTTTCATCCACCAGCCGAGTCGTCTGAGCCAGCGCAGTCAGCTCCCTCTGAGCCCGAGATGCACCAGCCTTCAGCGGGTGTGCCAGGGACTGGCGCTGAGCCGGTGCCGTCAGCGGAGCCGTCGCCGGAGCCTGTCGCTGAGCTGCAGTCCGGTTCTGAGCTGAAGGCCCCGCCGCTCGAGAACCCTGTTGCGGCCATCGCGTCAGCGCCCGAAGCCGCCAGAGAGGGGGATGTTCACGTTGAGGTCATGTCTGCGACGGCTGTCCCGGTGGCGAGCCCTGCCCCCGCCCCCGTTCTGGAGGATCTGCCTGAGAAGCCTGTGGTGCAGGCGATCCATCCTGTGATTCCGGTGGCTGAGCCCGCGCCCCTGGCCCCGCGGCCAGCGCAGCCAGCAGGGGCAGCGGCCGAAACCTCTGCCGCAGAGGCCCTGCGGTTGCCGCTCCAGTTTCTCAATCAGGTGCTGGGCAAGCTTGGAGCATCCCAGCTGAAGTCCTTCGAGGATCTGCTGCCGGTGGCGCGGCTGCTGCTCCTGGCCGTGGTGGCCGGTGTGGCGCTCAAGCTCACGGGTGCCACCTTGCAGGCTATCGATGAGTTGCCCTTGATTGGTGGCCTGCTGGAGCTGGTCGGTCTGGTGGCGGTGCTTAATTTTCTCGCCCGCAACGCCCTGCGGCAGCAGAAGCGCGCCGAGCTGCTCAGCCGCATCCACCAGATCCGCAAGGATCTGCTGGGTTAGGCCTGGTCACGACGGATTTCGGTCAGAACCGGCCTGGTCTGGAGCGGCTTCAGTCGATCATGGCTTCCGTAACGGCATGGCACCGCCTGGGTCGCGGAGCTGACGGCCGCTCCTACCCTCCCAACAAACCGATTGTTCCGTCTGCAGCCGAGGCATGAGCCATCTCCGCGAGATCATGCAGCGCCTCAATGCAAAGGCGCCTTCTCCAGCCACGCCGCCGGCCCAGCTGGAGGGGCACCTGACTGCCTACGAACGGCAGCTGCACGACTGCAGCGATTCGATGCTCCAATACGAGGCGGTCTGGCTGGAAGAGCATCTGCAGGGTCTGGATCTCTGTGCCAGCAAGCCAGAGATGCGCGCGGCGGCCGGCGGTGCCGCCCATGTGGCCCTGCTGCGCCAGGAGAGTGAACGCTTCATCAGCCTGCTGCACGCTGAGATGGAGCGCCGCGAGCTTCAGCCGGCTCGGCATCGGGCTGCCGTGGTTCCCACCGAGCACGCCTGGGAACTGACCAATCCAGCGATCCGCCAGGCCTGGGGCATCGACGTCTCCTGAGCTTCAAAAAGGCACTGCCCGATGGCACTGACGCCGTGAGTCTGGCGATCCACTCTTGGATCACCCTGCCGCTCAGGCTTCGTGCTGCTCTCCGCCGCCCAGCCGATCTGGTCGCTCCCGCAGAGCGAGGTGTGCGACGCCCTGCAGACCACCCCGACCGGGCTGAGCAGCGCCGAGGCTCTGCGGCGACTGGAGCGCTTCGGGCCCAACAGTCTGCCGGCCCTGCGTCGCCGCTCCCTCTGGCTGCGGTTCGTGGATCAGCTGGTGCATTTCATGGCCCTGTTGCTCTGGATCGCCGGCGGCCTGGCCTTTGTTGCAGGGACCCCGGCCCTCGGCTGGGCGATCTGGGCCGTGGTGCTGATCAACGGGGCGTTCTCCTTCTGGCAGGAATTCCAGGCTGAACGCACCCTGGCTGCCCTGACGCGCGCCCTGCCCCGCCAGGTGCAGGTGTGGCGCGATGGTCAGCTGCAGACCTGCCAGGCCGATCAGCTCGTTCCAGGCGATCGGGTCGCCCTGGAGGAAGGCGATCAGGTGCCGGCGGATGGGCGCCTGCTCGAATCGATCCGGCTTTATCTGGATGTGTCGGTTCTGACCGGCGAATCCCTGCCGGTGGCCCGTCAGGCCGAAACGCTGCCGCCGGAGCGCAGTGACCATCCGATCCCCACGCGCGAGCGCTCCAATCTGGTGCTGGCCGGCACCACCGTGACCGCCGGCCGTGGCATCGCCGTGGTCTATGCCACCGGCGCCGAGACCGAGTTCGGTCAGGTGGCCCACCTCACGGCCAGCACCGAACGCAGCCCCAGCACCCTCGAACGGCAGGTGGCCCGCATCGTGCGGGTGATCACCACGATCGCGGTCTCGATGGGGCTGCTCGTGTTCGGTCTCAGCCTCGTGTTTGTCGGCATGGGGCCCTTGGAGGGCCTGGTGTTCGCCGTGGGGATCCTGGTGGCGAATGTGCCGGAGGGACTGCTCCCCAGCGTCACCCTCGCCCTGGCCCTGAACGTGCGCCGCATGGCCCAGCGCAACGCGTTGGTGCGGCGTCTGTCGGCGATCGAAACGCTCGGGTCGGTGAGCGTGATCTGCAGCGACAAGACCGGCACCCTCACCTGCAATCGCATGGCAGTGCAGGACACCTGGCTGCCGTACCCGGACCCGCTGCTGCACAACTGGTTGCTGGTCTGGTCGTGCCTGTGTTCCAACGCCCATCTCGAGCTGGCCCCGGCCCGGCATGTGGTGGGCGATCCCACCGAGGCGGCCCTGCTGGTGGCGGCCGATGCGGCCGGACTGAACCCCGAGCGGTTGCCCCAGCTCCATCCCCGCCGCCAGGAGATTCCGTTTGATTCGCACCGCCGTCGCATGAGCGTGGTGGTGGAGGCGGGCCCGGGCTGGCAGTCCGGTGGAAAGGGCTGGGGCTGGCTGGAGTCTCAGGCTCTGGTTATCACCAAGGGGGCGCCGCTGGAAGTGCTCGACCATTGCGTGTCGGGCATGGCTGCGGCGGGTCCGATCCCCTTGCTGGAGCCCGAGCGTCGCCGCATCCGCGAGGCCAATGACCGGCTGGCGAGCCAGGGCTACCGGGTGATCGCCGTGGCGATACGGCTGCCGCCCCACGATGGCGGGTCCGGCACGGATGCCAGTGAGGCTGTGGAGCAGCAGCAGGTGTTCGTGGGGTTGCTGGGGTTGTACGACCCCCCACGGCCGGAGGTGCCCGAGGCGATCCGGCGCTGCCGCGAGGCCGGCATCAAGGTCACCATGGTGACGGGCGACTACGGCGTGACCGCCCAGGCCATCGCCCAGCAGATCGGCCTGCTTGAGCCCAGCGCCGTCCGTCAGGCGGATCCGGTGCGGGTGATCGAGGGTGACGCCCTGGCCCGGATCAGTGATGTGCAGCTGCGCCAGCTGCTCAAATTCCGCACCCGCCTGGTGTTTGCCCGGATGGCTCCAGAGCAGAAGCTACGGCTGGTGCAGGCCTATCGCGCCCTCGGGGAGGTGGTGGCCGTGACCGGCGACGGTGTCAACGATGCCCCGGCCCTGCGAGCCGCCGATGTGGGCCTGGCGATGGGATGCAATGGCACCGATGTCGCCCGGGAAGCGGCCGACATCGTGCTGCTGGACGACAACTTCGCCACGATCATCGAGGCGATCCGCTACGGGCGGGCCGTGGTGAGCAATATCGGCAAATTTCTCACCTACATCCTCGCCTCCAACGTGCCGGAGATCCTGCCGTTCCTGGCGATGGTGGCGCTGCGCATCCCCGCGGCCCTCACGGTGCTGCAGATCCTGGCGGTGGATCTGGGCACCGATCTGCTGCCGGCCCTGGGTCTGGGGGCGGAGCCACCGGAGGCCGGTGGCATGCGCCGACCACCGCGGAAGCGGGATACGCCGTTGCTGAGCGGAGCCCTGTTGCTGCGGGCTTACCTGTTCCTCGGCTTGATCGAGGCCGTGCTGGCCATGGGGGGCTATCTGCTGGTGTGGCAGGGGGCTGGCTTTGATCTGGCGGCGCTGCGGCAGCTGGCGCCGGCCCTGTTGCATCGCAGTGCTCCAGCCGAGTTGCTCTGGTTGCAGCGGCAGGCTTCGGCCGTGGCCTTCTGTCTGATCGTGTTCTCCCAGGTGGGGGTGCTGCTGGCCTGCCGCAGGGAGCGGAGCAGCGGCTGGTCGTTGCCGGCCTGGCGGGACAATCCCCTGCTCTGGATTGGGGTCATGGCTGAGCTGGCCCTCACCGCCGCCTTGATCCTGACGCCGGCCCTGGCGGAGTTGTTCGCCATGGCCCCCTTTCCTGCCGCCTGGCTGCCCTGGATGCTGGTGGCGCCGGTGACCATCCTGCTGGCGGATGATCTGCGCAAAGGTCTGCTGCCGCTGCAGCGTGCCGGTTGACAGGCTCAGTTGGCCATGGTCACGAATTCTTCAGACACGCTGGGGTGCAGGGCCATGGTTCGGTCGAAGTCCGCCTTGGTGGCTCCCATGCCGATCGCAATGGCGGCCATCTGGATGATCTCGGCGGCGTGCTCACCCACCATCTGAACCCCCAGGACCCTGTCGGTGGCCGCCTCCACCACCAGTTTGAGCAGTACCCGCGGACCTCGAGCGGGCAGGGCCTGGGCTATGGGGCGGAACCGGGCCCGATGCACCCGCAGGCCCTCAGGGCCGCAGCGGGCGATCGCCTCCTCTTCGCTCAGGCCCACCGTGGCCAGTTCCGGCTGACTGAACACGGCACTGGCCACCAGGTCATGGTTCACCTGCCTCGGTTTGCCGCCATACACCGAGTCGGCGAAGGCGCGCCCCTCATCCACCGCCACCGGGGTGAGGTTGATCACGTCGGTGGCATCTCCCACCGCGTAGATATGGGGCACGTTGGTGGCCTGGTTTCTGTCCACCGGGATGCGCCGGCCGTTGTCTGTGGCCACGCCGGCCGCATCCAGGTGCAGAGGCTCCAGATAGGGATGGCGGCCGGTGGCCAGCAACACCCCACCACAGGCGATCTGTTCGCCGCTCTGGGCTGTCACCACCAGGGCCCCCGGCTCTCCTGCGATCTGGGCGGGGCTGTGGGCGAAGCGGATGTCGATGCCGGCCGCTTCCATGCCCTCCTGCACGGCGTGGGCGGCCTCCAGATCAAAGCCGCGCAGCAGGTGATCACCGCGCACCAGCTGGGTCACCTGGACGCCGAGCCCATTGAGGATGCAGGCGAATTCGCAGGCGATGAAGCCCGCACCCACGATCACGACCCGTTCCGGCAAGGATTCGAGCAGGAACAGGTCGTCGCTCACCCAGCAATGCTCGGCCCCCTGGATCAGCGGGCGGGTGGGTCGGCCCCCCACGGCGATCAGGATCCGTTCACCGCGCAGGATGCGGGGAGGGCTGCCGGGGGCCGGATCCGTTTCCGAGGACTGGTCCCGGAGCGTGGCTGGTGTTGCCGTCACCGCGACGCTGTGGGAATCGAGGAAGTGGCCCCAGCCACGTACCAGCTCCACCCCCGCCTTCTCGAGCAGGCCGATGTGCAACTGGTTGAGCCGATCCACTTCGGCGCGCACGTTGGCGAGCAGGGTGCCGGCGTCGTGGCGCACCTCTCCCATCGACCAGCCGTAGCTGGCCGCATCGGCCAGCAGGTGCTTGTAGGCGGAGCCGTAGACCAGCAGTTTCTTGGGCACGCAGCCGCGGATCACGCAGGTGCCGCCCACCCGATCCCCTTCCACGATCGCCACGCGGGCGCCATAGGACGCGGCCCGTTTGGCGGCGGCCAGGCCGCCGGAGCCGGCACCGAGCACGATCAGATCGAAGTGGTCGCTCATGGCAGGGGAGCTCTCGATGCCTATCGCTGGGCCTCAAGCTATGTCAATCAGGCGAACTCACTTGGGCGAGGTCTCTGAGGTCAGGTGATCAGCGGGCGTTCAGTCGGGCAGCAGGGTGCCGCTGAGGACGGCCTTGTCGAGCCGGGCGCTGGCCAGGGATGTGTCGCGCAGGTCGCAGCCGCTCAGATCGGCTTCACTCAGATCGGCGCCCGAGAGGTTGGCGCCGTAGAGGCAGGCGCCGTAGAGGCAGGCGCCGCGCAGGTCGGCGCCGTGCAGCTGGGAGCCCTGCAGCTGGGCATAGCTGAGATCGGCACCCCGCAGATCGGCGCGGCCCAGATCAGTGAGCTGGTCGAGGCCGCTGCGGAAATCGGCCTCCACCAGGCGGGTGTCGCGCCAGTGGCTGCCGGCTGCCACCACCCCCCGCAGGCAGCAGCGGTGCATCAGGGCCCCGGAGAAGTCGGCGTTCTGGAGCCGGGCGCCGGAGAGATCGGCGTCGTGCCAGAAGGAACCCGCGGCCTGCAGCCCGGAAAGATCCGCTCCCCAGAGCAGGGCCCCCTGGAAACGGCAACCGGTCACCCGGGCCCGTTGCCAGCGGCTGCGGCCGAAGCGGGCTTCCTGGAAGGTGCCGCCGCTGAGGTCACAGTCGCTCAGGTCGAGATCGACACCATCGAGATCACGGAGTTGCAGGCCCGGGAACTGCCGATCTCCAGCGGCGAGGGCCTGGCGCAGGCTTTCAAGATCGGTGGGCAGACCTGGCGAGACAGGCACGTCTGCAGAGGAGGGAGACGACACAGCAGCTCGGCAGCCTGTCAGAGGATCGCCGCCAGGGCGTCGAGCTGCTGGCGCTTCGCCGAGAGCATCAACTTTTCGGCGCGGGCCAGCAACTTGAACACGCTTTTATCGATCACCTCGTAGAACACCAGGCTTCCCTCCGGCCGTCGCCGCACCACACCGGCGATGGTGAGCAGCTTGAGGTGTTTCGATACCAGGGCCTGGCTGTGGCCTGTCTTCTCAACCACGGCCGTCACGTTGAGCGGTCCGGCGCGCAGGGCGTCGAGCACGGCGAGCCGGTTGGGTTCGGAAAAGACCTTGAAGTATTCGGCGAGGGCGTCCATCGCGGAGAGGGCCGCAACAGGCGGCGATGGCTGGAGTCCAAGCCTAGCGTGGATCTCCATCATCTGGTCAACGCGCTCTGCTGTTTCAAGAAAACTGGGAAGACGTTGTATTGCGATGACGTTGTTTCAAGTTGTCCTGTCCCAACCCGGCACAGCCCGGCCGTTCCGGTCGCGCCCTCGCCCTCGCCCCGGCTTCGAGTCCATTCCATGCTCGGCGCGATGGAGGCCGATGACAACCGCGAGCACGTTGATCGCAAGGCGCCGTTGAACCGGCTGGGTCATCGTTCAGCAGCGGAGACGGAGGACCAAGAGAGTGATCTGGTGCGGTCGTGCGTATTGGATTTTCCGGCTTTCTGCTGTTCAAGGAGCTCTCCAGCCGATTGCAGAAGGCTGGCCGTCCGGAGCTCAGCCGCCTGTTCAACCTGATGGCCCTCGATGAGGCGCGCCATGCAGGCTTTCTCAACCGTGCCCTGATGGCCGAAGGCATCGAGATCGATCTGCCCAGCCTCGGCACCAAGCGACCGATCACCTGGTTTCCGCTCAGCTGGGTGCTGGATTCGTTCTGCCTCACGGAATACATCGGCACCTGGCGTTCCATCCTCATCGACCGCCCTCTCAAGGCCCATCCTGACCATGCCTTCGCGCCGTTGTTCGACTGTTTCGAGCCCTGGTGACAGGACGCGAATCGGCATGGAGACTTTTCAACCCGTTGATCCGTTGCTGGCCTGGCCTGCGTCAGGGGCTTCAAGGGCGACTGCTTCGTCGATCTCCAATGTTCTGCCATCGCAGCCATGGCCGCAGCATGGGCCGCGCCGCCTTAAGTTGACGCCGCTACAGCACCCGTGGCAAAAGGACCATGCTCTGGCAGGCGGTGCGAGGAACTCTCGGAATTGCACTGCTGCTCTTGGTGGCGTGGTTGTTCTCGCAGGATCGGAGGGCCACGCCCTGGCGGCTGATCGGGGTGGCCCTGGCCACCCAGCTGGGGCTTGGGGTGTTGCTGTTTCAGCTGGCGTTCGGCCGGGTGGTGTTTTCCTGGCTGAATGGGGCTGTGGTGGCGCTACTGGCGCCTGCCCGCACGGGTGCTGAATTCGTGTTTGGCCCGCTGGCGGTGCCCGCGGGCGAACAGGGCAGCCTGGGCTTGATCCTGGCCTTCCAGGCCTTCCCGATTGCCATTTTTTTCGCAGCTCTCACGGCTCTGCTCTATCACCTGGGGGTCATGCAGAGGGTGATTGCCACTCTGGCGCGCTTCTTCCGCCGGAGCCTGGGAATCACAGGCGTGGAGGCAACCGTGACCGCCAGCAATGTGTTTGTGGGGATTGAATCGATGCTCACGATTCGCCCTTATCTGGCCACTGCCCAGCCGCATGAACTGGCGGTGGTACTCACCGCCGGCATGGCCACCATCGCCAGCACCATGCTGGGGCTGTATGTGGGTGTGCTCCAGCCCCACTTTCCGGGCATTGCCGGCCATCTGATCACGGCCAACCTGCTGAGTGCTCCGGCGGCAGTGATGATGGCGCGCCTCCTCGTGCCGGCACCGCTGGTGCGGCTGCCTGTACCAGCCAGCGAATCACGGCCGCTGCTGCCCGAGCCGGTGCAAGAGGTGCGCTATGGGAGCAGCGTGGAGGCCATCACCCAGGGCGCCAACGATGGCCTGAAGCTGGCCGTGGGCATCACGGCCGTGCTGATTGCCTTCGTTGGACTGCTCGCCTTGACCAATTCAGGCATCGGCTGGGTGGGCGGCTGGTTCGGCCAGCCGCAGGTCACGCTGCAATCCCTGCTGGCCTGGGTGTTTGTTCCGTTTGTGTGGATGATCGGAGTGCCCTTCAGCGACGCGGTACCAGCTTCGGAACTGCTGGCGTTGCGGCTGGTGGCCACGGAGGTGCCTGCGTTCGTCAGCCTGGCCAGCAGCCTGCAGGCGGGCCAATGGAGCGATCCGCGCTCGGTGGTGATCCTCGCTTACGCACTCTGCGGCTTTGCCCATCTCCCCTCGCTGGGAATCTTTGTGGGGGGGTTGTGTGCGTTGGCGCCCGAGCAGAAGGGAGTGGTGGGAACACTGGCCTGGCGCGTGCTGCTGGCCTCCACGCTGGCTTGCCTGCTCACCGGTGCAGTGGCAGGATTGCTGGGTGGATTCACGGGATTCTCGTTGACACCATAAGCGTTGTTGGTGCTGATGCCAGAGCTGCGGGCACCAGATGTGCTGGCCCGAAGCATGACGACGCGCCGAAAACTTTTGGTTGAGGGGCTCCCGCCATCGGGGAGCCCCCACTGCTCAGGTGTTGTTGGCGACCCTGGGCAGCAGCTCTCAGCTCACCGCTACATCCACAACCCGGCCGCCGAGGCGATTGACCCGACGCAGGGCTTCATTCATGCGGCTGAAGGGAATCCGCAGCACGTAGGCACCACTGCGGACGTAGGAATTGTCGGCGATGCCGGTGGCGGTGATCGTCACCACGCGGCCAGAGGCGTCGCTGCTGCGGCTGCCGGCATCCACCCGCAGGGCTTCGCGGCGATGGCTCTGGGTGGGGGTGCTGCGGAACTCACCGGACTCGAACGACTCGCCCAGATCGTGGGTCGTGCTCACCAGGGCCTGGAACGGTCCTTCGGTGGAGACAATCACCACTCGGGGTGCCGAACCCTGGACGGGCAGAGCCCGATCCTGATGGAGGGCTTTCCCAAGCCGGAACTGGTTGCCGGAGGCGTCGCCCTTGGCTGAGGCGGCGGCGCCACGGGCCAGTTGCATCAGCCAGGAGAACTGGCGGCCCTCATGGCCCTTGGAGTAATCCCAGCCGTGCAGATAGGGAACGGTATCCTGACCAAAACGCTCCTGATATTCGACGCTATCGATGTAGGAATCAATCTCTGCATCATAACCCTGCTCCTGCAGGATTGTGAAGTGATGCAGCATCTCCGCCTTGTTCTGGGGAGCCCGGCCGAGCAGATGCTTGTGGTTGAGCTCAATGAAACGGTAGGGATTGCTGTTCTCGAAGAAGCGGCTGCGGTAGAGGCCGCTCTTGGCGACGGCCCGCACCAGCTCGCGGACGTTGAGGTAATCGTTGCGGAACAGGGATTCCACGGCGCTCAGCCGTTCGCTGGCCATCACGTATTGATAGCCGAGAACCTGCCGATAGACCGCCCGGATGATGGTGCTTCGGTCCTCGGATGAGGCGTGCGACCAGCTTTCCTTGTCGCGATCATTGGCGAAGCGATCAATGCCCAGCTGGGGCGCTCTGACCAGGGTCATGCGAAGAATGGCAAAAGGGCTAGGGGAGGGCACATGGCAACAGTCATGGCCGGCGCGATGCTAGGTGTAACTGTCCGAGGAAATCATGCAACGGCGTCGCTGTATGCAAGCTCTACGAATCTACTGCTTGAATGATGCGTTTGCTCACGAAATATGTAGTCATGTTATGAGCATCTCGTCCGGTCGACCTCCCTATCCATCCCCTCCGGCTCGAACCCCCTGAGCTTTTGATCTCTCGAGCTCCTGGGCCTCCGTTCCTGGCTCCTCGTCCCTGAAGCTGAAGCTTCGCCCGGGCTTCGGCGTCAGGCCCGCATGCGGCTGGCCTGATGGCTGTCCAGTCGGATCAGGTCAGCTGTGCTGCCACCGCTTTGGCGGCGACGGGCCCGCAGGGCCTGGTCGGAGGGGAGGCGCAGCTGGCTGGCCAGGCCCAGCTGCTTCAGCAGCAGGATGAAGCGATAGGTGGGATCGGGCAGGACAACCGGTTCGCCCTGGCGCAGGCCCAGGCCCTGGCGGGCTGAGGAGGGGAAGGCGTGGTGCAGGTTGTGCCAACCCTCACCCAGGGTGATCAGGGCGACCCAGCGGTTGTTGCGGCTGGCATCGCCGCTCTCGAAGGGCTGCTCTCCCCAGAGGTGGGCCGCGGAGTTCACCGTCGCCACGCCGTGGAACAGGACCGTGGTGCTGAGGCAGAAGGCCGCCAGCCAGGGCAGGCCGCCCAGGGCGTAGGAGAGGCCCGCCAGGGCCAGCACCGGCAGCATGTGCAAGCGGTCGATCGCCCGCAACACCGGATCGGCTTCCACATCCGCAGGCAGCTGTTCGGGGAAGAAGCTGCTGCTCAGCAGCCAGCCCGCCTGGGAACGCCAGAGGCCATGCCACCAGCCCGTCGCCGGCTGCAGGGGGCTGTGGGGGTCGCGGGGGGTGTCCACATGGCGATGGTGCTGCTGGTGATGGGCCTTCCACCAGCTCGGTCCCATCTGTCCGGCGGAGGCCGCCACCAGGGAGCCAAGCCACCAGATCGGCCGCGGTGCCCGGTAACTGCCGTGGGTGATCAGCCGGTGGTAGATCGCCGTGGTGGCCAGCATCCGCGCCAGATACAGCCCCACGGCCCACAGCGCTGCTCCCAGCTCCAGGCCCGTGCTCAGCAGTAGCAGGCAGCCCAGATGGCTGAGGATGATCAGAACGGGGCCACATCCGTAGGCCAGCCGGCGGCGAAGAGGGATCAGAAATCAGCTCACAGCAGGACTGATCCTAGGCAGCCGACACGGCTCGACTGAACGGTCAGCCTTCCTCCGCCCGTTCTTCCCCGGGGTCTGGCATCGGGCAGGCGCGCGTCTGGTGGAAGCGGGAGAAGTCGATCACCGCCCGGGCACCGTCGGTTTCCACCATGTCCACGAAGCAGCGCCCGTAGGCGATGCAGTCGACCGGATAGCTGGCGTGGGCGTGGATCGGACGCTCCAGGATTCCGTCGGTGCCGCTGAAGGACACCACCACCTCGGCATGGTCCACCGCCAGCTGGTCGGGACCCAGTCCCCACAGGGGGCTGTCGCGGTTGATCGGATGCATCGCCGTCCAGGCCAGGGTGAAGGCGATGCCGTCTTCCCGGCTGAGGCGCAGGGGATGCAGTCGCCGCATCCGGTGGCCTTCGCTGCTGCGCTCGTCGATGCTGAGGTAGGCCTTCAGATTCGCTCCCAGGATGGTGTTGCGTCGCTCATTGGCCACCCGGAAGGTGAGGGTGGGAACGCCGTTGTAGGGATGCACCGCCGCCAGGCTGGAGAAACGGATCCGGGCCGAGCTGCGGGAAAAGCGGGCAAAGGCCAGGCCGGTGGTGAGGGCGATGAAGATCAGCCCCGTCAGCGCCTCGGCGGTCACGATCAGGTGGGCGGTGAGGCTGCTGGGGTGGAGCACGCCGTAGCCGATCGAGCCCAGGGTCTGGACGCTGAAGAAGAAGGCGTCCGCGAAACTGGCCGCGCCTCCGCCTGAAACCCCGCCGATGCCGGCCGGATCCAGCCGGTACAGCGCGGCGAACAGCAGGTTGATCAGCAGGTACAGCGTCGTGATCAGCCCCAGGAACAGGGGCCACGACACGGACAGCATCAGCAGGTAGGGCTCTCGCCAGTGGCGGAAGCCGCTCTGTGCCTCGGTGATCGTGAGCAGGCCCCTCAGTCGTCTGGCCTGTTCCCGTTGTTCGGGTCGGCGCTGCGGCCGCCTCTGGCTCACTCCTCGCCGCCTTCGCCGCCTTCACCGCCTTCATCTGAACCGTGCATCTCCTGATCCTTGGTCTTGCCCTGCATCGCCCCCTCGCCCATCGCTTCCTTCTGCATCTTCGGTGCGGTCTGCGGAGCCGGCGTGCTCATGCCGGACGACTCTTCGCCGCCACTGCCGGAGTCGGGTGCCTTGCCGCAGCCCACGGCTCCGGCCATCAGGCCGGCGGTGGCAAGAAACAGAGCGATGCTGGGGCGGGCCATGGAGGTGGTGCGGCTGGCCACCATTCTTGAGGAGACCGCGCCCGGCGGTGGCTGCTGGGCGGAGCAGGTCGTGATCCATCGGCCTGGCTGACGTGATCAACCGCCGCAGTGGCGCGGATCAACAGGCACAGCGCGGCGTGATCCAACGGCAAAGCATGGTGGGATCCACCGACGGCCTCCGTTCATGCGCTTCATTGTCGAGCCCCTGTTCAGCCCTGAGGCGACCCGTGCCCTGGCTGAGGCGCTGCGGGCCGACGACGCTCCCTGGCGGCCCGGTGCCGAAACCGCCGGTTGGCATGCCCGCGGGGTGAAACGCAACCGGCAGCTGGAGCGGGGCTCCGACCTGCATCACCAGCTGGAGGCTCAGGTGCGGGAGGCCCTGCTGGCCGATCCGCTGGTGCGTTCGGCGGCCCTGCCGTTGCATGTCCATGGGGTGCTGTTCAGCCTCACCGGCCCTGGCGAGGGCTATGGGCGCCACGTGGATAACGCCTTCATGGCCGGTGGTCGCTCTGACCTGTCCTTCACGGTGGCCCTCACCGATCCAGCGGCCTACGAGGGTGGTGATCTGGTGCTGGAGTCGCCGGATCGGGAGGAGCGCGTGCGTCTCGGCTCAGGCCAGGCGATCGTGTATCCCAGCACCCTGCTGCATCGGGTCGAGCCGGTCACCGCCGGTGAGCGCCTGGTGGCGGTGGGCTGGATCCAGAGTCGCATCCGCAGCAGTGAACAGCGGGAACTGCTGTTTGAGCTGGACGCGGCGCGGCGGGCCCTGTTTCAGCAGCAGGGCAAGGGGGAGATCTTCGATCTGCTCTGCCGCAGCTACACCAACCTGCTGCGGATGTGGGGCGAGTGAGGCCGGCGCCCCGGAAGCCATGTAACAATTTTTCTGCGTAACAACAGTAGCGTTATACAGTTTGACTGTTGCTTCGTCGCTTTCGGCGTGTCCGCCCATGACTGCTGCCATCCCCGGGTCCATCTCGGACCATGCCCGGCCTGCCGATGCCGTGATGCGCAAGGGGTTCGGGCCACGCGTCCGGCGGCTGCATGGCCGCATCGGCGCCGCGCACCACAAAGCGGAAGGCATGGCCTTCTCCCGCTCGCTGCTGGCCGGAGAAGCCAGTCCGCTGCAGCTGGCCGCCCTGCTGCGGGCCCTGGCACCCGCCTACGCCCTGATCGAGCGGCGGGGGCCGGCCCTGGCGGAGGCCCTCGGGGCCACGCTGCCCTGGGCTGATCTGGCTCGCAGCGCCGCCCTCGGCCATGACCTGGCCCAGCTGGAGGCTGCGGCCGTTCCCGCCACGTCTCCGTCTGCCGCCGCCAGCTCCTGGCTCGAGCAGCTCTCCACCCTCGCTGAGACCGCGCCCCACCGCTTCCTCGCCCACGTGTATGTGCGCTACGGCGGTGATCTCTCCGGCGGGCAGCAGCTCAGCGAGCAGGCCAATGCCATCCTGCGCCGCCACGGCCTGCCTGCCGTGGAGTTCTGGCAGTTCGACCGGCCCCTGAGTGAGCTCAAGCAGGGTCTCCACGACGGCTTCGAGCAGCTGCGGCTCAGCGAGTCCCAGGAGCAGGAGCTGCTGCAGGAAGCGGAGGACGCCTTCCTCGCCACCCAGCGCCTGCTGGCCGAACTGGGCGAGCTGGTCTGAGCGGAGCGCCGCTGTCCAGCCGTTCCCCATCCGCTCTCGCCGCACCCTTCGCTCCCCTAGCCCCCGATCTGATGACGTTCGCGCCATCCCGTTCCGTTTCTGCCGCCAAGCCCTCGGTTTCCACCCCGATCGCGCTGCTGCTCAAGTACGACAAGCCGGTGCCGCGTTACACCAGCTACCCCACCGCCGCCTCCTTCTCGGAGGCGGTGGGCGCCGCCGATCTGGCGGCCCAGCTGGCCAGGCCCGCTGCCGAACCCCTGTCGCTGTATGTCCATGTGCCCTTCTGCCGCCATGCCTGCTGGTATTGCGGTTGCAACCGGGTCACCACCCAGGCCGGCTCCCGGGTGGTGGGCCCCTATCTGCAGGCGCTGGAGCGGGAGCTGCAGCTGATCGGGGCCGCCGCGGGCCAGCGGCGGCGGGTGGGGCAGCTGCACTGGGGCGGCGGCACCCCCAACTACCTCACGCCGGCGGAACAGGGGCAGCTGTGGGAGCTGCTGGATCAGCACTTCGATCTCGCCACCGATCTGGAGGCCTCGATCGAGGTGAATCCCGAGTTCCTCAGCCGTGACGAGCTGCTCGGCCTGCGCCGGCTCGGCTTCAATCGCATCAGCTTCGGCATCCAGGATGCCGATCCCGAGGTACAGAAGGCGGTCAATCGGGTGGTGCCCGTCGAGCAGCTCCGCCGGGCGATGGCCTGGATGCGGGAGGCCTCGTTCGAGAGCGTCAACGTGGATCTGATCTGCGGCCTGCCGCTGCAGACACCGGAGCGCTTCCGCACCACCCTGGAGCTGGTGCGGGAGCTGCGGCCCGATCGCATCTCCCTGTTCTCCTTCGCCTATCTGCCGCAGCAACTGCCCCTGCAGCGCAAGATCGCGGCCGAGGATCTGCCCAGCCAGCACCAGCGGCTGGCCATGCTGGAGTCCGCCAGCCAGCTGCTCGCCGCCGCCGGCTACGACGCTATCGGCATGGATCACTACGCCCTGGCGGGCGACAGCCTGGCGGTCGCGGCCCGCGAGGGCCGGCTGCACCGCAACTTCCAGGGCTACACCACCGGTGGTGAGCTCGATCTGCTGGGGGTGGGCCCCACGGCGATCAGCCAGTTCCCCCATCTGTTCAGCCAGAACCTGCGTGATCTGCGCGCCTACTACGCCGCGCTCGAGGCCGGTCGCCTGCCGGTGGAACGGGGCCTGGTGGTGCGCGATCCGGCGGTGCTGGAACGGCGCCGGCTGATTCAGGAGGTGATGTGCCGCTTCCGGGTTGCGCTGCCCCTGGAGGGTTTCGCGCAGGAGTGGCACGACCTTCAGGCCCTGGCCGCGGATGGCCTGGTGCAGCTGCAGCGCCAGGGCGATCAGGGCCTGGTCGAGGTCACGTCCCAGGGCCGCTGGCTGATCCGCTCGATCGCCGCGGTGTTCGATCCGG
This sequence comes from Synechococcus sp. CCY9202, assembly GCF_034931685.1. NCBI lineage: Bacteria > Bacillati > Cyanobacteriota > Cyanophyceae > Synechococcales > Synechococcaceae > Synechococcus > Synechococcus sp. CCY9202. Next base: position 1,534 of record NZ_JAYGID010000127.1, on the reverse strand, counting down.
AGCAGCGCCGGCGGGCCAGCGGTTCCCGGCTGGTCTGACACCTGCGCGGCGGCCCGCCGTCAGGATGGCCTGGTCTGGCTGCCGGTGCGATGGCCCCTGCCTCCCCGTCAGCGCTGCCGGCCCTGGCAGCGCTGCCCTCCCTGGCGGATCTGGAACGCCGTGCCGCAGGCGGCGGCCTGCTTCTGCGCCTGCAGGTGTCCGACCGTCTGGGGATCCGGGGCCTGCGGGTGGTGGTGGCCCGCTCGCGGCCGCAGCAGCCTCCCCTGCTGCTGGGGGAGCTCAAGGGCTGGGCGCTCCCCACGGCCGCGGGCCTGCAGCTCGACACCATGCGGGTGCAGGGACAGGACACCGCCGCGGTGGGCCCCTTGATCTGGGCCGCCACCGGCGCCTGGGCCCTGGAGTGCACGCCCTGCCGCCAGGCGCGCCTGCTCGCCATCCGCGACGATCCGCGTCAGCACCGCCGCTTGGTGCGCTATTTCGAGCGACTTGGCTTCATGCCGCTGCGCGACCTCGGCGCCGGTCCGCTCGATCTTGCCCTGCGCCTGGTGTGGGGCGGGACGGGGTTGCTGATGCGCGGCGAGCTGGTGGAGGTGCTGCGGCGCAGCGTGCGGCGGCTGGAATGGATTGCCCCAGGGCCTTGAGGGCCGCGGCCAACAGCCGCGCGCCAGGATCGCCTCCCCAGCACGGACGGAACGGCATGCAGGGCTTGCGCGGGGTGGATGGCTGCCGGGCCGGCTGGCTGGCGGTGTCCTGCGAGGGACCGGGGGAGCCCGTCACCGCCCGGCTGTTCCCCTCCGCCCTTGAGCTGCTGGAGGGGCCGGGCTGGCACCTCACCGCCATCGACATCCCCATCGGTCTGCCCGAAGCCGGGCCCCGCCGCTGCGATCGCGAAGCCCGCCGCCTGCTGGGCCCCCGCCGCAGCAGTGTCTTTTCAGCGCCCCTGCGCGGCGTGCTGGCCGCCACCAGCTACCCGGAGGCCTGTGCCTTGTCCCAGGCGGCCCAGGGTTGCAAGCTCAGCAAGCAGGCGTTCCACATCCTCGCCAAGGTGCGCCAGGTGGACGCCTGGTTGCAGCGCGATCCAGGCCAGGCCCGCTGCCTGGTGGAGGTGCACCCGGAGCTGTGTTTCCGCGAGTGGAACGGTGGTGTGCCGATGCCGCACCCCAAGAGGAGCGCCGCCGGCGCCGCCGATCGCCTGGCCCTGGTGGAGCGGATTTTTCCGGGGGCGGCGGCCGCGATCCGCGCCCGTTTCCTGCGCCGCCAGGTGGCCGATGACGACATCCTCGATGCCCTGGCGGCCCTGTGGAGCGCCGCGCGCATCGAGGCCGGCACGGCCCTGCGCCTCGGCGGCGACCTCGACGGCACGGGCCTGCCGATGCAGATTCTGGTCTGAATCTGGTACAGATGAACTACTGTGAGCTGGTTCGGCTGGTTGCCGTGTCCGGATCCCGTCCCCGTTCCTGCTTGCCCGCTCCGCCACCCGCATCGCCACCCGCGCCGCCGCCGGAGCCGGCCGTTGCCGGGCCCTGGCGCCTGG
>NZ_JAYGID010000126.1:0-54507 GCF_034931685.1 Synechococcus sp. CCY9202 | reverse complement strand
AACGGCGGCAACCTCCAGCTCGATCAGCTGCTGCAGGCCGTGGCGGGCCAGCTCCGGGATCAGCTCGCCGGCACTGCTGCCATCCAGTAGCGGCGCCAGGTCAACTGCGGCACGATGGGTCTTGGGCATGGTTCGTCTGGTTGAGGTGGTTCTCGAACCAGGGAAACGGGCCTGCCCACCCCTTGCAACGCCAGGCGTCTGAGGTGTGCTCGCTCAGCCCCGGCTACGCCGGGGCTGAGGCCCAGGGGATTTACACCACTGCTGGGGACGCCAGCATGGCGGGGTTGGCTTGATTCCCAGGCGGCTGGAGCCGCTTGTGCTGGATCAGTTGGATCGATTTCCGGCTGTTGCCCTTCTGGGGCCCCGCCAGGTTGGCAAATCCACGCTGGCGCGCCAGATCGCCCTGCAGCATGAGGCCCTCATGCTCGATCTGGAATCACCAGCTGACCGAGCCAAGCTGCAGGAGCCTGAGTTGTTCCTGAGCCACTATCCGGATCGGCTCCTGATCCTCGATGAGGTGCAGCGCCTACCTGGGCTGTTTGAGGTGTTGCGGGGGGTGATTGACGCCAACCGCTATGGAGGCCGCCGCAGTGGCCAGTTCTTCCTGCTCGGTTCGGCCTCGGTGGAGCTGATTCGGCAGAGCAGCGAAAGCCTGGCCGGGCGCATTTGCTACCTCGAGCTGAGTGGTCTCTCCGTATTGGAGCTGGGCGCTGCAGCCAGTGAACGCCTCTGGATTCGCGGCGGCTTCCCCGACAGCGTGCAGGCCTCCGATGACGCCAGCAGCAGCATCTGGCGCGAACAGTTCATTCGCACCTGTCTCGAGCGCGACATCCCCCAGCTGGGACCACGCATTCCGGCGGAGACCCTGCGCCGCTTCTGGACCATGCTGGCCCATCACCAGGGAGGCTTGTTGAATGCTGCTGCCCTTGGCCGTGCCCTCGGTGTGGATGGCAAGACGATCCGCCACTATCTCGATCTGCTGGTGGATCTGCTGCTGGTGCGGCAGCTTCAGCCGCTTGTGGCCAATGCCGGCAAGCGCCTGGTGAAAGCCCCGAAGGTCTACGTGCGCGACAGCGGCTTGGTGCACACCCTGCTGGGGCTCGATAGTGCCGAAGCGGTGCTCGGCCATCCCGTGGCCGGCGCCAGCTGGGAGGGATTTGTGATCGAAACCCTGCTCACCGTGATGCCCCAGCGTTGCCAGGCTTTCTTCTATCGCACCGCAGGCGGGGCCGAAATGGATCTGGTGATCGACCACCCCGGCGGTGAACGCTGGGCCATTGAGGTGAAGCGCAGCCTCACGCCAACCCTCAGCCGCGGCTTCCATCAGGCCCAGGCCGACCTCAACCCCCGCCAAAGTTTCGTGGTGATTCCCCGCGAGGGTCGCTTTCCCCTGGCGCCAGGGGTGGATGCTGTTGGCCTGGCCGAACTGGCCGCCCACGTGGCTGGATAGCCACACCCCCGGTGAGCTGGCTGCCGCCGTGGGCGGTCAACCAGGCGGCAAGGTCGTCGGGGCCTCGTCCGTCCATGGGTTGAACGTGGGCACCCCCGTATCTGGCGCGCCTCCGGGTGCGCATCACGGCCAACGCGGCCAACACCTCCAGCAGCTGATGCTGGGCAGGCTTCGGGATCCCGGGGATGGAGAGGCTCTCGGATCGGTCAGCCGTGAGGCTCATGGCGCTTCCTCCAGAAGCCGATGATCTGAGCCACGATGGCATCAGCCGTGGAGGGGTTATTAGGTGTGGCTGGTGAGATTGCGGTCTTGAATCATCAGCATCCAGGCCTCTCCCTGCTCGATGCTGAAACGCTGCTGCCAGCGGATGTCTTCTGCCATCAGGCCTGGTCTCCGGCGGCTGTGAACGCCGATGGGATCGTGGGCGGATTCTCCATCCATCCCCTCCATTGAAGCCCTTGAACCTCAGGAGCGACACCGGCCTCTCCCGCCAGCTCGGCCTGCGGTCGATGACCCTGGCGGTGGTGACCAGCACGATCGGATCGGGCTGGCTGTTCGCTCCGTTCTATGCCGCGCGCTTCGCCGGACCGGCCGCCCTCGGCGCCTGGCTGCTGGGCGGCCTGCTGGCCTTTGCCCTGGCGCTGGTGTTTGCCGAGCTCGGGGCCCTGGTGACCAGCTCCGGCGCCCTCGCCCAGATCCCCCTGCTCAGCCACGGCCGCACCGCCGGCTTCATCGGCGGCTGGTGCGCCTGGGTCTCCTACCTGGCCCTGCCCAGCATCGAGGTGATGGCGGTAATGCAGTACCTGGCCAGCAGTGTTCCCTGGCTCACCGCCGATGCGGGCGCCGGCCAGGTGCTCAGCGGCGCCGGCCTGGCCCTGGCCAGCCTGCTGCTCGCGGTGCTGGCCTGGATCAACCTGGCCGGCGTGGGCTGGCTGGCCCGCTGGATCGACGGCCTCACCAGCTGGAAGCTGGTGGTGCCCCTGGTGGTTTCGATCACCCTGATGCTGATGTCCGGCCACTGGGGCAACCTGGTGCCCCTGGCCCAGCCGGTGGGGACAACCCTGGAGGGCATGGTGCGGGCGATCAGCAGCGGCGGCATTCTGTTTTCCCTGCTGGGCTTTCGCACCGCCATGGACCTGGCTGGAGAAGCCCGCCAACCGCAGCGCACCGTGCCGATCGCCATGGCCCTGGGCCTGGGCCTCTCGCTGCTGATCTACCTGCTGCTGCAACTGGCCTTTCTCGTGGCGGTGCCCCCCGATCAGCTCACCGACGGTTGGGCCGCGCTCCGCCTCACCGCCCACGGCGGGCCGCTGGTGGCCCTGGCCCTGGGGTTGGGCCTGGGCTGGGTCGGCCGGCTGCTGCTCCTGGATGCGGTGGTGTCGCCCACGGCCACCGCCATGGCCTACATGGGGGCCGCTTCGCGCGTCGGCTGGATGATGGGCCGCTGCGGGCTGCTGCCCAACGTTCTGGGCAGGATCAATCGCCAGGCGGTGCCGTCGGTGGCTTTGCTGATCAGCCTGGCCCTGGGGATCGGCCTGCTGCTGCTGGGCCCCGGCTGGCAGAGCGTGGTGAGCCTGCTCACCGCCACCCTGGTGATCGCCCTGGCCATGGGCCCGGTCAGCCTGGCCGCCCTGCGCCTCCAGCTCCCCGACAGCGTCCGCCCCTACCGCCTGCCCTGGGCCAGGCTCTGGTGCCCGCTGGCCTTCGTGCTGGCCACCTGGGCGATCAGCTGGTGCGGCACCACCTCCCTGCGGGGCGCCGTGCTGATCGTGCTGCTGCCGGCCATCGGCTTCGTGCTGCTGGCTCTCCGGGGCCGGCAACATGAAGAGCCCCACGCTCCACTCAACCTGCGCCAGGGGCTGTGGTGGTTCCTCTATCTCGGTGGTCTGGTGGCGATCACCGCCTGGCCGCTGGAGCTGGCCGCCGAGCTGATCCTGCTGGGGGCCTGGGCCCTGCTGGTGTTCCCGCTGGCGGTGCGCTCGCGCCTATCGGTGGTGTCCCCCTGGGCCAGGATCGGCTCCGCATGATCCCCCCCATGGATGCCCACCCTGGCGCCTCCCTCCTGAGCCAGGCCGACGAGCTTCTCCGCCTGATCCCCCAGCTTCTCGATCAACCGCAGGGACCCGAACAGCTCCGATCCCTCGCGGTGGCCTGTCATGGCCGCATGCTCGAGCTGGGCGATCTGCACCGCACCTCTGCGATCGAGCACGCCCTCGCCGGCGCCCGCCTGCTGGCGGCTCTGCAGGGGCACCCCGCCTTGGAACCCGACTGGGTGCAGGTCCATGAAGAGCAGTGCTGCCGCTATGGCGCCATCTGGATCCACGAGGCCCTCCAGCAGAGCGACCACCAGAGCGATCCCGGCCAGGCCACCGCCTGGGGCGGCACGGCCCTGGGGCTGCTGGAGCGGCTCGAGCAACTGCACAGCCCGCCGCCCGCCTGGATTCAGGCTCTCCACCAGGATCTCGGCCGCAGGATCACGGCCCCCCCACCCGAGCCGCCCAGCCTCGCGCTGGTGGTGGTGGGCAACTGCCAGGCCTTCCCCCTGATGCTCGGCCTGCAGCAGGCCCTGCCCACCGCCCAGATCACCTTCTGCCCCTCGGTGCACCTGGCCACGGCCGCGGATGTGGCGGAGCTGCACCAGGCCCTGCCGCAGGCCGATCTGCTGGTGATGCATCGGGTGCAGACCGGCTACCGCAACAACATCGGCCTCGACACCGCCACCCTGCAGGCCTTGCTGGCCCCCGGGGCCCGCTGCGTGGTGCTGCCCAATCTCCACTACGAAGGCCAGCTCCCCTGGATCGCCTACGGGCAGGATCCCGAGGGTCGCCTCTCCGCCCTGGAGGCCGAATCGCCCCTCGGCCCCTATCACGACTTCCTCGCCATGGCCGCCGCCGGCCGGGGACTCGACGCCGCCGCGCTGCATGGGGTCCCTTGCCCCGAAGCGGTTGCCTCCATCCTTCGCGAGGCCCATCACCACTCCCTGGCCGAACTGCGCAGCCGCGAAGCGGACTGCAGTGTGGGCCTCTCCGACTGGATCGCGGAGCGTCATCGCCAGCAGCCGATCGGCCACACCATCAACCACCCCACCCAGGCCAGCCTCGACACGCTGCTGCGCCGCCTGCTGGCGCAACTCCGCCCCAACCACCAGCTCGGTCCAGACCTCTTCGATCGCCAGGAACATCTCGGCAGCCTCAGCCTGCCGATCCATCCCTGGGTGCAGCAGGCCCTGAATCTCGGCGCCTGGGCCAGCACCTGGGGCCAGCGGCGCCACACTCCCTTCCTGATCGCCACCCAACTGGACGAATCGATCGCCTTCTACCGCAGGCATCCCTGGATCGAAGCCGTGAACGCCACCCACCCGAAGCTGGCCTTCGCCCAGCGATGCCTCGATCTGCTTCCCAGCTGAGCAACGACACATACTGGCCCAGACGTGAGTCTTCAGCGCTTCGAGAATCAGCCTCTCTCCCCCCGGCCACGCATCGTGGTGCTGGGGGCCGCCAAGCTCGGGAACTATGTGGTGCTGCAGCCGCTGCTGCGCGGACTGCACGAGAAATACCCCGGCCTGGAACTCACCTACGTGGGCAGCCGCCGCACCGCGGAGCTCGAACAGCGCAACCCCTGGCTACATGCCTGCCTTCCCCTGGCAGAACGGGGCGCCGCGGCCCAGGATGCCCTACGGCAGTGCCGGGCCGATGGGCCCATTGATCTTGTGATCAATGCCGATGGCCATGCCCCCCACACCCCTGGCTGGGTGGAGGCCCTGGCGCCCCGCTACGTGGTGGGCGCGGCAGCGATCCCCGCCGGCCACCATCCCATGCAGCGCCTCGCCGCTGATCCCCACTGGGCCCGCCCTGATCTGGAGCGACGCTATGCCGGGTGGATCACGGGAAACAGCATCCGGGAACTGCACTGCCGCGTGGCCTGGGTGGACACCGACTTCGAGAGGGTTGAGCTGCCCATGGAGGCGCCACCCCCTGACCTGCCCGCGGTGCTGATCGCTGTCAACGGCGAACGCCCCGCCAAGCTCTGGCCCCTCTCGCACTGGCTGTCCCTGCTGGCGCTGATGGAACAGGAGCTTGGCCTGAGCCCTCAGCAGATCGGCCTGATCGGCGGCCCACCGCCCCGGCAGATCAGCCTGCCTGGGGATCTCCTGGAGCAGGCGCTGCTGGCGGCCCTGCCGTTGCGGGACCTGCGGGGGCACCTGTCCTTGCCGCAGCTGGTGGGAGCCCTGGCCCGCAGCCGTCTCTGCATCGCCGTGGATGCCGGCCCACTCCACCTGGCCGCGGCCGCCGGCTGCCCCACGGTGGCCCTCTTCGGCACCGATCCAGAGGGCATCGGCGCCAGCCCCCAAGGCCTCTGGGCCCCCCGCAGTCCAACCGTGTGGATCCCCAGCAGCGTCAGCCGCTGCACCCTCTGCCACGACGAGCACTACCGCAACGCCAGCTGCCTGCGGTCGGAGCACCTCTGCATGGCCGATCTGACCCCCACCGCAGTGTGGCCCCTGCTGGAGGAAGCCTGGAGCAGCTCCCGCAACGGCACGCCAGGGACTGCAGAGGCCGACGGCCCCTCCCGAGGAGAGAAATCCTGAGAACGAAGCAGGAAGCGGGCGGCGGGAATCGAACCCGCATCATCAGCTTGGAAGGCTGAGGTTTTACCACTAAACTACGCCCGCAGCGACAGATCTCTGCTTCCGGCTGGGCCGTCAACGTCGATCCTGCGCTGGTCTGCCGACCCGAGGGGCGGCCCCCGTTCGACTGCTGCATTATGGCCTGCGTGCCGTCCAGGGCCGAGTGCGCGATTCCAGTTCCCCACCCCACCCGTCGCGCCCTGACGCCGCCACCACCGGGAGGCGCCCGGTGAGCGACGCAGACGATCTGGTGGGCTGGCCCCGTCAACGCATGCTGCTGGCCTACGGCATCGGCGATGCCGGCACGGGCATGGCCGCCTCCTTGATCGGCTTCTACCTGTTCATCTTCTACACCTCGGCTGCGGGCCTGCCGGCCTGGATGGCAGGGCTGGTGCTGATGCTGGCGCGGCTCTGGGATGCCATCAACGATCCCCTGGTGGGCTGGCTGAGCGACAAGACCAAATCGCGCTCCGGTCCGCGCCTTCCCTGGATTCTCTGGAGCGCCGTGCCGCTCGGGGTCGCGATGGCCCTGATGTGGTGGCTGCCACCAGGAGGCCCCTGGCAGCGCTTTGCCATCTTCGTGTTGGTCTCGGTGGTGGCCAATACCCTCTACACCTGCGTCAACCTGCCCTACGCCGCCCTGGCGGCTGAGCTCACCGCCAATGTGAGCCTGCGCACGCGGCTCAACACCCTGCGTTTCACCGGATCGATCATCGCCAGCCTGATCGGGCTCGTGCTCGGCGGCCTGCTGCTGGCCAACCATTCCGATCCCAGCAGCTACTGGCGGGTGGGGATGATCTCCGGCGGCATCATCAGCCTCACCACCTTGCTCTGCGGCTGGGGGATCGCACCGGCCGCGCTGCATTGCCAGAAGCCGGAGTCGCGTCGCGGCACCACGCGTCGGTTGCTGCGCCGCGTGCGCCAGAACGGCCGGTTTCTGCGCGTGCTTGGCCTCTACCTGCTGCTCTGGTGCGCGCTGCAGCTGATGCAGACCGCCGCCCTCCTGTACCTGCCGGTGGTGATGGGCCTGCCTGAGGGCTGGAGCAACTGGATCCTGCTGCCCTTCATCGTCAGTTCCCTGCTCGGTCTGTGGATCTGGAACGGTGTTTCGAACCGCTGGGGCCGGGTGAAGGCCCTGCAGTGGGGCAGTGCCCTGTGGATCATCGGCTGCCTGATGGCCATGCTCTTGCCGGCCCTCGATGCCGCCATCCAGCCCACCGGCTCCGCCTCCAATCTGTTGCGTCTGTCCCTGCTGGTGCTGGCGATCATCACGGCGGGCCTGGGGGCCGCCACGGCCTATCTGATTCCCTGGGCGCTGTTGCCTGACGCGATCGATGCCGATCCGGAGAAGCCCGCAGGCCAGTACAGCGCCTGGATGGTGCTGGCCCAGAAGATCTGCATCAGCCTTGCCCTCTTCTTCTTCGGCAATCTGATGAGCCTCAGCGGCTACGTGGCCGCCCGTGGTGTCGACCAGCCCGGCAGTGCCCTCACCGCCATCCGCCTCTGCATGGGCATCATCCCTGCGGTGCTGATCGTGCTGGGCCTGGTGGTGATGCGCCGCTGGCCGGAGCGCGGTGCCCATCGCCTGAGGGCCGATGGCGGGGTTGGCCGATGAGGCTCCTGTCCAGGCGTTGGCTTGCGCCCCGCTGGTTGCGGCGCTTGGGATCGAGCTGCATGATCGGCGGCCAGGCCCTGGCGGCGATCGCCCGCGGGCGGATCGGCTTCAACGATCTGCTGATGGAATTGCAGGAGGCCGGCCCGGGCAGTTTCCTGATCGTGCTGATCACCGGCCTGGCCGCCGGCACCGTGTTCAACATCCAGGTGGCGGCGGAGCTGTCTCGCCAGGGGGCCGGAGCCACGGTGGGGGGCCTGCTGGCCCTGGGCATGTCGCGGGAGATCGCGCCTCTGCTCACCGCCATGCTGCTCACCGGCAAGGTGGCCACCGCCTTTGCCGCCCAGCTGGGCACCATGAAGGTGACCGAACAGATCGACGCGATCACGATGCTGCGCACCGACCCGGTCGAATACCTGGTGGTACCAAGGGTGCTGGCCATGGTGATCATGGCGCCGGTGCAGTGCCTGCTGTTCTTCGGCGTGGCGATCTGGTCCGGGCAGGTGAGCAGCGCCCTGCTCTACAGCATTCCTCCCACGGTGTTCTGGAATTCCGTCCGCACCTGGATGGAGCCGAACGATCTGCCCTCGATGCTGATCAAGGCCGTGGTGTTCGGGCTCCAGATCGCTGTGCTCGCCTGCGGTTGGGGTCTGACCACCAGCGGCGGGCCCAAGGAAGTGGGCACCAGCACCACCGGCGCGGTGGTGATGATCCTGGTGACCGTGGCGCTGATGGACGTGGTGCTCACCCAGGTGCTGTTCGGATAATGGCGTCAGCACCAAGTCCCTCGGAACCACCGGTGATCGACGATCCCGCCAGCAGCGGTCCTGATCCCGCCATCGGCACCGTTCTGGCCCCGCGCTACTGGGTGTGCGCCGGCGTGGTGGTCCTGGGCATCGCCCTGCTGGCCCTGCAGCCCCTCTGGGGCGGTGTCCTCTGGGTGGCGGTGGCGGTGGCGCTGTTTGGCCTGGTACTGGCCCTGCAGACGGCACTGTTGCGGTTGCAGTTCGCCCCTGCCGAGCTGCTGGTGTGGCGCGGTTCGACCTGCATCCGCCGCTTCCCCTATGCCGAGTGGATCGCCTGGCGGCTGTACTGGCCTCCGTTCCCGGTGATCTTCTATTTCCGGGAGCAGCGCAGCATCCACCTGCTGCCGATGTTGTTCGAGGCCGAGGCCCTGGCTGAGCAGTTGCGTCGCCATCTTCCGCATCTGTCGCCGGAGACGTCCGCTGGCGACGCCTGAGCCAAAGTCGCCACGTCCACCGCTCCGCCCCCGCGGGTTCCATTCCCTGCCTCTGAAATCCTGGCCTGATGACTGAGAGCCGCTCGCTGCCCGATTCGCCCACCCCGCTCGACGGCGTTCCGCTCTCTCCAGCGGAAAGCCCCGAAGCTCCTGAGCAGAATCAGACAGGAGAGGGGATGGGCATCGACGAGCCTGCAGCGGGCCAGGAGACATCGGTGGCTGGGGAGCCGGAGCCCCTGGACGAAACCCGGGAGACCCTGCTGACCCTGGCGCTTCAGGATCTGACCGAACGCCGCAGCGGCCTCGAAGAGGAGATCCGCCTGCTGGAGCGGCGCCGGGAGCAGATCCAGCGCGAGATCGGCAGCAGCTTCAGTGGCCAGTCGGATGCGATCGCCCGCCGGCTCAAGGGTTTTCAGGACTACCTGGTGGGGGCCCTGCAGGATCTGGTGGTGGCGGCCGAGCAGGTGGAACTGGTGGCCCAACCCCTGGTGGTGCAGCCCTCACCCCTCGATCAGGTGGCCGCTGCATCAGCTACTCCGGAAGCCCCTGCAGCGGCGCCTGTGGCAGCGGCGGGCCTGTTCAGCCAGGACGACGCCCTGATTCGCTCCCGATTGGACCGCTACAGCGGCCAGCCTGATTTCTACGCGGATCCGTGGACCCTGCGTCGCACCCTCGAGGCCGCACAGGCCGCCCTGCTGGAGGACTGGTTCCTGAATCAGGGCGGCCGCGGCGCCCAGGCCAGTGCCGGCAGCCGCAGCCGCAATGCCTTGATCGCCGGTGCGGCGGTGTCGATCCTCGGGGAGCTGTACGGCGAACGCTTCCAGACCCTGGTGCTGGCAGGCCAACCCGAGCGGCTGGGTGAATGGCGCCGGGGTCTGCAGGACTGCCTCGGCCTCGGACGGGAAGACTTCGGCCCCAACAGCGGCATCGTGCTGTTCGAGCGGGCCGATGCCCTGATCGAGCGGGCTGACCGGCTGGAGGAGCGGGGCGAGCTGCCCTTCATCGTGATCGATGCGGCCGAACGGGTGGTGGAGGTGCCGATCCTGCAGTTCCCCCTCTGGCTCGCCTTCGCGGCCGGTCCCGGTGAACTGGTTGATGACGAGCTCACCTACTAGGGCTGTGCCGCACTGAGCTGCGACTGAGCAGAGCTCAAGGGTCCTGGTCCTGCGTTGCGGCAAGCTCGCAGCGGTCGTTTGCGGCGTCCTGCCCCATGCCCCTGCTGCTCCCCCTGATCGTGCTGCTGGCCGGATATCTGCTGGGGTCCCTCCCCTTCGGCTATTTGGCCGGTCGCTGGCTGCGCGGCATCGATCTGCGGCAGCACGGCTCCGGCTCCACCGGCGCCACCAACGTGTTGCGCGAGGTGGGCAAGGGCCCGGCCCTGGCGGTGTTCCTGCTGGATGTGGGCAAGGGCATCGCGGCCGTGGTGCTGGCACGGGCCGTGCTCGAGCCCCTGGGCGAACCGCTCGGCAGCGGCGCCTGGTTGATCGACAGCGGGGTGGTGGCGGCCGGTCTGGCGGCCCTGGCCGGGCACATCTGGCCGGTCTGGCTGGGCTGGAAGGGGGGCAAGGCCGTGGCCACCGGGCTGGGCATGCTGATCGGCCTGACCTGGCCGGTGGGTCTGGCCTGCTTCGGGATCTTCCTGACGGTGCTGACCATCAGCCGCATCGTCTCCCTCTCCAGCGTGGTGGCGGCCCTCTCCCTGCCCCTGTTGATGCTCGGCTGGTTTGCGGGCAACGGCATGGGCCTGCGGCTTCCCTACCTCGCCCTCGCCGTGATCACCACCCTGCTGGTGGTCTGGCGCCATCGCAGCAACATCCGGCGCCTGCTGGCCGGTACGGAGCCACGGCTGGGCCAACCGCGCCCCTGAGGGCATCTCCAGTGATCCGCAGCTCCTGAGGGCTTCTCCAGTCATCCGGAGCTCCTGAGGCCTGCTCAGGCCAGGGCCCGGCTGCGCTCGGCCGCGGCCACAACCGCCTCGATCAAGGCCGATCGGGCTCCGGCCCGCTCCAGTTCCCGCAGGCCGGCGATGGTGGTGCCGCCCGGGCTGCTGACCATGTCCTTGAGCTGGCCCGGATGGAGCTCCTGCTCGTGCAGCAGGGCTGCGGTGCCGGCCAGGGTGCGGTGTGCCAGGTGATGGGCCAGCACCCTCGGCAGGCCTGCAGCCACGGCTCCATCGGCCATGGCCTCGGCGATCAGGGCCACAAAGGCCGGCCCCGAGGAGGTCAGCGCCAGGAAGGCATCGAGCTGGCTCTCGGGCAGCTCCATCACATCGCCCACCCGCTCGAACAGGTCCTGCACCAGCTGGCGTTGCTGCGGCGTGGGCTGCGGCGTGGAGCCCCCAGATCCCCCACCCCAGGCCAGGCCGGTGAGACCCTGGCGGACCAGGCAGGGGGTGTTGGGAACGGCACGCACGCAGACCCGATGAGGAAACAGGCGCTGCAGCCGCTCCAGGGTCACGCCCGCCAGCACGGAGATCAGCAGGCCTTGCCCAGCTGCACCGCCTGCGCCGGCCACACCGGCCGCTGCAGTGGCCGCCTGATGCAGTTGCTGGGGCTTCACGGCCAGCAACACCACCGGCGCTGCCCAGGCCTCGGCGGGATCGGTGCTTACTGCCAGTCCGTGGCCTTGGCTGAGGCGCTCGGCTGAGGCCGCACTGCCAACGGCCGCCCGCACGTCGGCGGGGGCCAGCTGGCCACTCTCGATCAGGGGAAACAGCAAGGCCTGGGCCATGCGGCCCAGGCCGACCACGCCGAAGCGGGGGGATTCAGCGGAGCTCAAGCCGGAGGGTGGGATCAGAGACCCACATCCTGCCGTCCCCAGGCGGGGCTGGGCGCGGCCTCCGTCTCAGCGGCATGATCGCGGCTGCTCACCACCGTCGGAGACGACGACTCCTCCCCACCGGTGGTGGTGACGGTGACGCAGGACGGGGCGAACAGGAAGATGCTCTCCCCGACCCGTTCCTGGTGACCGTCGATGGCGAAGGTGCCACCGGCCACGAAGTCAACGGCGCGCTGGGCCTGATCCGGCTCCATCATCGTGAGGTTGAGGATCACGGTCTTGCGCTCGCGCAGCGCCTGGATGGCGCGCGGCATCTCATCGAAGCTGCGGGGCTCCATCAGGCTGACCTCCGCAGCCGAGGAGGAGAGGCCTGGCATGCCGATCACATTGGTCCCGCCGAAGGGATCCTCGGCGTTGAAATCGCTGGTCAGGGCCAAGGCGCTGGTGCTGCTGCTGGAACGGGTGCTGCTGCTGGTGCTTGTCGTGGCGTTCACGTCGCCGGCGTCATAGTCGAGATCGTCGTCGTACTCGCCGTCGAGATAGTCATCACCGGAAACGACGGCACGCAGGCGGGAGAACAACGACACGGATGGGGCCTCTGTTGTGATGCTTGGCACCTCAATAGCGTCCCATGAGAACGGTTGCAAGCGCTTCCCCTCAGGGGCGGTGCCCAAACAGGGTGCTGCCGAGCCTCACCCAGGTGCTTCCGGCGGCCACAGCCTCCCGCCAGTCGCCGCTCATCCCCATCGAGAGTTGCCCCAGATTCAGGTCTGCCGCCAGGTTCGCGCAGTCCTGGAACAGGGCCTGCCGATCCGCGGCCTCCAGGCCCTGGGGAGCGATCGTCATCAACCCCAGCGGGCGCAGCGGCGCCAGGGGCCGCAGCCACGGCCAGGCCTCCCGCAGCTCCTCCGGCTCGAAGCCGGTCTTGCTCGGATCGGGCCGCAGCTTCACCTGAAAGAACACCGCTGGGCTGAGGCCCTCCTCGCCGGCAATGCGGGCCAGGCGCTCGGCCAGGCCCAGGCTGTCGACCGAGTGGATCGTGCCGAACCGGCGCAGCACCCCACGGGCCTTGTTGGCCTGCAGGCGCCCGATGAAGTGCCAGTCGAGGGGCGGCGCCAGCCCTGAAAGATCGGCGAGCTCCTCCTGCTTGGTGATGGCCTCCTGCAGCCGACTTTCACCGAAGCTGCGCTGGCCGGCGGCCACCGCTGCCCGGATCTGCTCGCTGGGCTGGCCTTTGCTCACGGCCAGCAGCTGGGTGGAGGAGGGCAGCTGCTGGCGGATCTGCGTGAGTCGTTCGGCCAACCCTGCCGCTGTCATGACCAGGGGATTTCAGATGAAGGTCTGATCGAACAGCTGGCGCCAGCGGGCGTGCACTTCGGGGCCTTCCCGGCGGGAGCGGGCCAGATTCTGCTCGGCGTAGTGGCGGGCATCCATCAGGGGGATCACCTCAAAGTTGGCGCCACGCGGCTGCAGCGTCACCAGAAAGAAGATTCTCTGGGCGTAGAGGGTCGCATAGAGATCGCAGTTCTCACCGGTCGGTGCGACCCGGTAGAGCATCCCGAAGGTGGGATGGTTGAGATAACGCTCTGCGCTCACGTCGTCCGTTGGACTGGCGCCATTAAAGAGCACCGACCTGCCAGCGCAGCAGCAGCAGGGCCACCAGAGCGATTCCGCCCAGCACGGTGGCGACGCCGAGCGAGGCCGGAGGCTGGTGCAATCGGTCAGGCGCCAGCCAGTGGCCGCCCCGGGCCAGCAGGGCCTCGGCCCCCTGTTCGGCCCGCAGCAGCACATTGGCCAGCAGGCGCTCTCCCACGGCCAGCACCAGCGCCAGGCTTCCCTTCCAGCCGAGCTGCCTGAGGTTCACCGCCCGGGTGGAGATCGAGCGCAGCAGGTTCTGCAACTCCTCCTGCACCAGAGGCAGGAAGCGCAGCGACAGCAGCAGGGTGAAGCCGAGCCGGTCCACCGGCCAGCCCAGGGAGGCCAGGGGCTTGAGGAACCAGCCGATCGCCCAGACCAGTGCCTCCGGACTGGTGCTGAGCAGCAGCAGGTTGGCGCTGTGGATCAGGGTGAACAGCAGGGTGGCACCGTTGAGGCCTAGCTCGGCCGAGCGACGGCTGATCACCAGCGGTCCCAGGGGAAGGGGGCCCAGCTGGACCGGCCCCCAGTGGACCAGCTCCCAGCGCTGGCCGGAGCGGCTGGGGGCGGGACTGCCCGGTGGACCCGGTTCGAGACGTACTTCGTCCGGAGGGCGCTGCAGGGGGGCCGCTGGAGCCGATCCGGCCGGCAGCAGAGAGGCCAGCACCCCCACGAACAGAGCCAGGGCGAGCAGCAGCGGCAGGCTGCGGCGCCACAGGCGCCAGGGCAGGCCGCACACCGCCGTGATCAGCAGTAACAGGGCGACCAGGCCCAGGCGCCAGATCGGGCCGGCCAGGATCGGCGTCACCAGAAAAGCCACGGTCCAGCCGAGCTTGAGGCGCGGATCCAGCCGCTTCAGCCAGCTGCCGGTTCCTCTCTCCGTCGGGGAGTCGTCGTCGGCCACGTACTGGCCGATCGGCATCTGCCGCAGCCAGTCCACTCAGCGGCTGCGGCTCTGCTGGCGGGCCAGCTCCTTCTCGGCATCGCGCTGTTGCTTGCCGCGCCAGAACAGGCGGATCGGTGAGCCCTCGAAGCCCAGCCCTTCACGGATCTGCCGTTCCACGTAGCGGCGGTAGGTGTCGCCGAACAGTTTGGGATCGTTCACGAACAGGGTGAAACTGGGCGGACGGCTGGCCACCTGGGTGCCGTAATAAAGCCGCCCCTGGCGACCGCCGCGGCTGGTGGGGGGAGTGCGCCAGCTGAGGGCCTCCTGCAGCACCTCGTTCACCACCGAGGTGGTGACACGGCGGCGGTGCTGTTCCACGGCCAGCAGGGCCAGGGGAAAAATCGCTTCCACCCGCTGGCCGCTGAGGGCGGAGGTGAACAGCATCGGTGCCCAGTCGAGGAAATAGAGCTTGGCCCGGAGCTCCCGCTCCATCGCCGGCATGGTGTGGCTGTCCTTCTCGATCGCATCCCACTTGTTGACCACCACCACACAGGCGCGGCCGTCCTCCTCGATCCGGCCCGCCAGGCGCTGATCCTGTTCCGTCACCCCATCCTCGGCGTCGATCACCAGCACACACACATCCGAGCGTTCGATCGCCTTGAAGCTGCGGTTGATCCCGAAGAACTCGGGGCCGTAGTTCACCGAACGGCGCCGGCGGATGCCTGCGGTATCCAGGATTTTCCAGGCCTTGCCTTCCTGTTCGATCGTGGTGTCGATCGTGTCGCGGGTGGTGCCGCGGATCGGACTGACGATCGCCCGGTTCTCGCCACAGATGGCATTGAGCAGGCTCGACTTGCCCACATTGGGCCGGCCGATGATCGCCAGCTGGATCGGTTCCTCCGTTTCCACCTCTTCGGTGGGGGGCAGGAAACCCACCACCCGATCAAGCAGATCGCCGGTGCCGGCTCCGTGGATCGCTGAGATCGGATAGGGCTCGCCCAGGCCCAGACCCCAGAATTCCGCCGCCATCGACAGACCGGCTTCCGGCGATTCGCACTTGTTCACCGCCAGCAGCACCGGCACCTTCTGACCCCTGAGCCATTCGGCGATCGACTGGTCGGCAGCGGTTGACCCCTGCTTGCCGTCGACAATCACCACGGCAACGGAGGCCTCCGCCAGGGCGAGGTTGGCCTGTTCGCGGATTTCCGGCAGGAATTCGCTGTCATCGTCAAATACCAGGCCGCCGGTATCGACCACACGGAAGGTGCGATCCCGCCAGAAGCCTTCCTGGTAGGTGCGATCGCGGGTCACGCCCGGTTCGTCGTGCACGATCGCCTCACGGCTGCGGCACAGGCGGTTCACGAGGGTGGACTTGCCCACATTGGGTCGCCCGATGATGGCGACGACGGGTAGCGCCAAAGCGGCTTATCTCAACGACATTGCGTTTCCTGACACTACAGAGTGGCCGCGCGCCTGGCTGATCTGGCTAGGGAGGAAGTAACCCTCTCTGCCCTCCGCCTTCCGGCGGAGACGCCCCATGGTGGAGCTGATTGCCGCGATCGTGGTCGACCTCTCCGACCAGAAGCTCTACGCCTACGGCGCGGCAGACACGCTGCTGCGCACCGTGCCGGTCAGCACCGGGCTGGCGTCGAGTCCGACCCCCACCGGTGAGGGGAAGGTCTACGGCAAGCACCGCAGCGTCACCATGCGCGGCAGCAGCTTCGTGGCGCCGAATGTGCCGTGGGCCCTCTGTGTCACACCGGATCAGGTGATCTGCCTGCACGGTGCCCCCTGGCAGGAGGCCGCCGGTCAGCGCTTCGGGGTGCCGCGCAGCCACGGCTGCGTGCGCGTGCCCAGCCCCCACGCCCGCTGGCTGTTCGAGCACACCCCCCTCGGCACGCCGGTGACGATCCGCCCCTGAACCCGCACCGCGCTCAGCCTTCAGGCCTCCAGCTGCCGCTGTTGGTTGCCGATCACCAGGAGCAGCAGGCTGATCGCCCCCAACAACGCGACCAGCAGCGCCACCACGAGCATCGTGCCCGCCAGGCCGCTGGCGTAGGAGCTGGTGATCACCTCGATGGCCTTCGACGGGGCCCCATGGCTGTGGGTGAGCACGCCGCTGCTCAGGGCTGCCCGCACCTTGGCTTCCAGGGCGGGGATCTGCTCCGGCGTGGCGCCCAGCTGGAGCAGGCGGTCCCGCAGGCTGGCAAAGCCAAAGCCATTGACCAGGGCCCCGCTGGCGGCAAAGCCCAGGGCAAAACCCAGCTGACCGGTGGTGGTGCGAAAGGCGGTCACCGATCCGAAATAGCGCTGCGGCGCCTCCTGCACAAACAGGGCCGACTGGGGCACCGACAGGAAGGCCAGACCCGTACCCACCAGCAGCAAGGGCAGGACGAACGAGGCGTAGGGAGTATCCGCACGCACCCCCGCCAGCAGCACAAGCCCCAGCACGAGAACGAGGATGCCGCCCGCCATCAGCTGGGTGGTGCGACGCCCCGGCGCCATCAGCCGGCCCGCCACCACACCGCCGGCGGCAAAGCAGATCAACAGCGGCAGCTGAGCCAGAGCCACCTGGCTGGTGCTGTAGCGCTGCACCGTCTGCCAGAAGTTGCTGGTCTGCAGCTGTACCACCGCCTGGGCGAAGTTCCAGGCGATCCCGCTCACGATGGCGGCGGCAAAGCAGCCGCGGCCGTAGAGCCCCACCGGAAAGATCGGCTCCTGGCGGCGGCGCTCGATCCACAGGTGCACGCCGAACACCGCCACACCGCCCAGGGTCGGGAGGAGGAACTGGGGCGCCGTGAACCCGCTCACCGCATGGCTGACCCCACTGAGAAACAGCACCATCGCCAGAGCGATGCTGACCAGGCCTGGCCAGTCGGCCCGCAGGGCCGCGTTGGCGGGCATGTCGGGCAGCAGCAGCGGCACCAGCGGCAGACACAGCAGCGCGATCAGGGGCACCAGGCCGAGGGCCAGGCGCCAGCTGGTGTCGGCCAGCACACCGCCCAGCAGCGAGCCGCCGATGAAGCCCGCAATGATCAGAAGGTTCCACAGGCCCAGGGCCTTGCCCAGCTGGTCGGGCCGGCTCACGCAGCGGACCGAGGCAAAGGTGAGGGCGAGTACGGCGCCCACGCCGATGCCCACCAGGGCGCGTCCCAGCAGAAACAGGGCCGCGCCGGGGGCCGCCAGGGCGATGCCATCCCCGGCGATCGAGAGCAGCAAGCTGCCCATCAGCACCTTGCGACGGCCCAGGCGATCGCCCAGAAAGCCCATCAGCAGCACGGTGGCGGCCTGGGCGAGGGTGGAGATGCTGGCCG
Organism: Synechococcus sp. CCY9202; assembly: GCF_034931685.1. NCBI lineage: Bacteria > Bacillati > Cyanobacteriota > Cyanophyceae > Synechococcales > Synechococcaceae > Synechococcus > Synechococcus sp. CCY9202. The sequence continues at coordinate 36,965 of NZ_JAYGID010000126.1, read as the reverse complement.
CCAGGGCCAGGGTGGCTCCCTGCATGTGCAAGGCCGCCCCCGCCTTCACCAGGGCCGTGTTGGCCACCGTGGGATCGATCAGCTGCAGGCTGGCCAGAACCCCCAGAAAGGGCACCGCCAGGGCGCTTGCGGATTTGTCGCTCATGCGGGGATCAAAGGGGCAGAGGGATCAGGAGTTGCCTGCAAGAAGGTGGAGGGCCAGCGGGGAGCCGGCGCGTCGGCGCGGCTGATCGCCACCAGGTGACCGCGCCGCTGCAGCGGGTGGCTCCAGGGACGGCTGGGCGCGGTGGCCAGGGTCAACCGATCGCCGGCGCGATCGAAGCGCACCGGGCCATCGGGGGCATCGGTGAGCCAGACCTCACCCTTGGCGCGGAGCAGCTCGGGGCTCAGCTGGGCGGCCCAGGCCAGCACCTGGCTGCGCTCCAGCGGCTCGAGCTGCAGCCAGGCATCACTGCGCACCAGCTGCCGTTCGCTGTGGAACGGCGGGGCGGGATGCTGCGCGCGGCTCTCGAGCTGCTGGCGCAGCCACTGCTGACGGCGTCCGGCCTCGCCTGGGGGCAGCAGATCACCCTTGCTGAACTGCAGCAGATCGACGCCATCGAACTGCTGCTGCACCAGCTCACCCACCCAGCGGTCGTGCCAGAGCGCTTCGATGCGCTCGAGATCCACCACCAGCAGCACCCGCGCCAGGGCCAGGCCGTGGAGCTGCAGCTGGCTGGCCACCCGCTCGGGCAGGGCCATGCCGCTGGTCTCGATCAGCACATGGGCCGGGGGCAGCTCGCGCCGGGCCAGCTCCACAAGGGCCGCCCCAAGGCCATCGCGGAGGGTGCAGCACACGCAGCCGCCGCCCAGCTCCAGCACCCGGCCATCGCCCTGGCGCAGCCGCTCGGCATCCACGTTGATGCTGCCCAGGTCGTTGACCAGCAGGGCCCAGCCCGGGCAGGCGCCGGCCTGCAGCCAGCCGTTGATCAAGGTGGTCTTGCCCGACCCCAGGTAGCCCCCCACCACGGTGGCCGGCACCCCGCTCAACCGCGCCAGCGGCGAACCTCCTTCGGAGACGGGGCTCATGGCTTGGCCCCCTCCCAGGAGCCATACACGCAAGCGCCGTCCTTGATCGTGGCCACCACGCCGATGTCGTTGAGCTGTTCGGGCGCGGTGGCTGTGGGATCGCCGTCGAGGATCACCAGGTCGGCCCGCTTGCCCGGAGCCAGGCTGCCCTTGCTGTCCTCTTCGCGGATCTGCCAGGCAGCCTCGATCGTGAGGGCCCGCAGGGCGGCTTCGGCACTCACCCGCTCCGATTCGCCCAGCACCACGCCCGTTCGCGTGCGGCGGGTCATGGCCGTTTCCACCATCCGCATCGGCTCGATCGGCGTCACCGAGAAGTCGTTGTGGTTGGAGCAGTGCAGCCCCAGGGCCATGGCGCTGGCCATCGGGCTCATGCGGCCGGCCCGCTCGGGCCCCAGGTTGGCGAGGTGCGTGTCGCCGAAGAAAAAGGCATGCACCGTGAAGAAGCTGGGGTGCAGGCCCAGCTCCACGTACTGCTCCAGCTGCCCCGGCGCCATGAACTGAGAGTGAATGATCACCGTGCGGTGGTCCTGCTCGGGCCTGAGGCCGGCCCGGCGGCAGGCCTCGATCATCAGGTCGATGGCGGCATCGCCGTTGCAGTGGGCAAACAGCTGGATGCCCTGGCCCGCAAGCCGTGCCACCGCCTCGAACAGCTGCTCGGGCGGGAACACCGGCTGGCCGCGCCAGTGGGCCTCGCCGTTGGGGCCGGGGGTGAGCAGCGGCTCGCCCCAGAAGGCGGTCTTGCCCTGGGGGGAGCCATCGAGCAGCAGCTTGATGCCCTGGAACTTGAGGTGATCGCGGTAGTGGCCGAAGGCGTCGCGCGCCGGCTGGGGCAGCTCGAGCGGTTGGCCCTGAAACGCCGGGAAGCGCTCGCGCAGCATCCCGGGCACCTCGAGCACCAGCGGCAGCAGCACCAGGTCGATGCAGAGGTGCCCTTCACGGGCGGCCCGCTGAAACAGGTCCAGATCGCCCGCCACCGTGGCTCCGTCCTGCACGGTGGTGATGCCCTTGGACGTGTACAGCCGCTGGGCCGCCTCGAACTGGGCCAGCCGCTCGTCGTCCGAGGGCTGGGGCATGTGCACGAACAGCGAGATGAAGGCCGTCTCCATCACCAGCCCAGCCGGCTCGGTGCTGCCGGGCCGGCGCACGATCACCCCACCGGCCGGATCGGGGGTGCTGGCGTCGTAGCCCGCCAGGGCCAGGGCAGCGCTGTTAAGAGACTGCTGAAAAACCCCTTCAAGGGCCATTCAGCCCGGGAACGCCTGACTCCGAGCCCAGTGTTCACGGGCGCTGCGCCCAGAGGTCAGACTCAAGTCATGGCGACCTCGGGACTTTTTCAGCAGGCTCTTAAGCACGGCGCCGTGGTTGGAGTTGTGGAGCACCATCACCGGGTTCTCCGGAAGCACCGCATCCAGATCGGTCTTGTCCAGGGGGCGCCCGTCGGAGAGACCGTCGACGTCGTAGCCGTAGGCGATCACCCACTTGCCCTTGCCCACGGGACGGCGCGCCACGTGCTCGCGCAGCACCTGCTGCAGGCTGGCGATGCTGGTGACGGGCCCGGCCGGCGGCCGCTGAATGTTGGCCCAGCCCACCACCTGCAGGGCATTGGCGAAGTGGCCGTGGGCGTCGATGAAGCCCGGCAGCAGGGTGCGGCCCGCCAGATCGATCTGGCGCGTGGCGGGCCCGGCATGGCCCAGTACCGCATCCTTGGCTCCCACCGCCACGATCTTCCCGCCTGCGATGGCGATCGCTTCAGCCCGGGGCTGGGAGGCCTCCATCGTCAGGATGGGGCCGCCGTGGAAGATCAGGTCGGCGGGGGTGCTGGTCATGAAGCCCGGTTGTCTGGCCCATGGCTAACCGGAGCCTGTGCGCAAGTCATCGCCCCGAGAGATCTGTTCATCGCCCAGGCGCCTGTCCTCACCCATGGCAGCACGGTGCTGAGGTCACCGGATCCCATCGTGGACGCCATCAAGACGGTGAGGGAGCACAACACAACGACGGCCATGCCTGGCTCAACGGTGATCCCCCTCGGCCCTGGCCAGGGCCGCTGCTGGATCACCACTGAGGTCGGCGTTCAGGAACGCGGGTGTTTCGGGCAGCACCAGCTGCAGATGGTTCTCGCGATGGAGCTCCAGGCTCAGCTCATGGCTCTGCAGCTCCAGCACATGACCCGCATGGCGGTGGTCGTCGCTGAGCAGGTGCAGGTGGTAGCCCGGCACATTGATCGTGCGGGCAAAGCTGGGCGTCCAGAAGCCCACCAGGGTGCCGGCCACGGTCTCCAGCTCAAACGTGGCCTGGGCGCTGGTGGCGCTCACGAGATCCACGCCGGCCTCGGCCTTGCAGGCCACGCGGTAGCGGATCCGCTCGAACACCCCACGGAGACGGATCGCCACAAACAGGTTGGCGTTGTCCCGCAGTCCGTCGAGCCGTGCGGTGAGATCGCCCCAGCTGGCCACATGCTTCAGAACCTCGCGGTGATCGGCTGAAAAGCGGGTCGCCACCCAGAACGGGGCGAGGGCATCGGCCGGGGCCTGCCGCACCGTGCCATCGCCGCAGGCCTGCCAACAGGTGCCATCCAGCAGGATCCCCTCGCCATCGAGGCCATCGAAGGTGCCCAGGCCGAAATCGCCGTGCTGCAGCACCTCAGCCACCCGCACGCATCCTTGATAGACCCCCTGCACCAGGGCACCGGAGGTGGACACCTGATAGATGGTGTGGTGCTCGAGATCCAGCGCATCGGCCAGGGCCTGGCGGATCACATGGCTGGCGCTTTCACCGGTGCGGCGGCAGCGCTCCTGCAGCGCGGCGGAAAGACCATCGCCGAGGTGAACGTTGAGGTGATGGCTGGAGTCGGGGCGGCAGGTCATCGATGCGGTCCCCTCAGTGGATGAAATCCTGATGCACGTCCTGCATCAGCTTCAGGTTCTGGGAGTAATCGATCGGAATGTCGATCAGCACCGGCACGCTCTGCTGCAGCGCTTCCCGCAGCACCGGGCCCAGCTGGTCGGCGTCGGTGATGCGATAGCCCTTGCAGCCGAAGGCCTCGGCAAAGGCCTCGACGTTGTAGTGACCGAGTTGCACACCGGCGGTCCGGCCGTAGTGGGCCTGTTCCTGGAAGGCCACCATGTTGTAGCTGCAGCTGTTCCAGATCAGGTGCACGAAGCGGCTGCCGATGCGGGTGGCCGTTTCGAGCTCCGTGGCCGTGAACAGAAAGCCGCCATCGCCCGACACCGAGATCACCGGCTGACCAGGCCGGCAGAGGTTGGTGGCCATCGCCCAGGGCACCGCCACCCCGAGGGTCTGCTGGCCGTTGCTCACCAGTACCTGGCGGGCATGGCCGGACGGGAAATAGCGGTTCATCCAGATGTAGTGAGAGCCCACATCCAGCGCCAGGGTGGTGTCAGATGTCACCACCTGACGCAGCTCGTGGATCACCCGCAGCGGATGCAGGGGGGTGCCGGAGAGCTGGGCGCCCTCGTCGGCCGTGGCCTGCAGCTCGGCGGCAGCACGGTCGCCGCAGCGGCGGAAGCTTTCATCCACCTGCACCTGCAGCAACGGCGCCAGGGCCGCGAGGCTGGCACCGATGTCGCCGATCAGCTCGGCAGCGGGCAGGAAGGCCTGATCCTGATCGGGGGCCAGGGCATCGATCACCACCAGCGGGCGCGATGCGCCCGTGTTCCAGAGGCTGGGGTCGAACTCGACCGCATCGAAGCCCACCGTGATCACACAGTCGGCGCCATCGAGCAGGTGATCCGCCGGTTGGTTGCGGAACAGACCCACCCGGCCGGCGAACTGCTCCGGTGCCACCCAGGCGCCGGCCCCCTGGAAGGTGGCGCAGTAGGGCAGGCCGCTGCCGCGCACAAAGCGCTGCAGGGCATCGGCCATCGAGGGCTGCGAGGCCTGCATGCCCAGCAGCAGCAGGGGCTTGCGGCTGGCATTGATCAGCTCAGCGGCCCGGTGGATCTCCGTTGAAGCCGCTGGCCCCTGGCGGATCGGCCGGGCCCAGCCGGTGGAGAGCTCGCCCGGATACTCGGCGAGGCCCACATCCTTGGGCAGGCCCAGAAACGCCGCCCCCGGCCGGCCGCTTTCGGCCGCCCGCACGCCATTGGCGAACACCTCCGGCAGGCTGTGAATGTTGAGGGCCGACTGGGCATATTTCGTGACTGGTCGCATCACATCCACCCCGTCGAGGGCCTGGTGCGTGTGCTTGAAGCGATCGTCGAGCGGCACCTCCCCGCCGATGGCCAGCACCGGATCCCCTTCGGAGGTGGCGGTCGCGAGTCCGGTCACCAGATTGGTGACCCCAGGCCCGGAGGTGGCCAGGCAGACGCCCACCGTGCCCGTGATCCGGCCCATCGCCTGGGCCATGAAGGCGGCGTTCTGCTCGTGCCGACAGAGCACCAGCTCGATCGAGGAATCGAGCAGGGCCTCAAACACACTGTCGACCTTGGCACCCGGAATCCCGAAGACATGCGTGACCCCATGCTGCTCCAGCAGCTTCACCAGAACCTGGGCGCCGTTCATCCAAAGCATTCGGCTATCGGCCAAGCATGTCGATGGCGTGTCATCAGGGCAATCCCGGATGTCACCTTGTTACAAGTCGGCAAGGGCGACAAGGCTGAACACAATCCCGCCGTCCTGGCGGCCCTCTGCCGAGATCCATGACCCTGCACGACAGCACAGGTCACAGCCTCTCGGAGGAATGCATCAAGGGACAGCGAACTCGTCATGACGGACAACCCAACCGGGGAGTACACCAACAATCCACCTGTTGCTTATCATCTCGCCACGGCAGGGAATGACGCCAATCTCCGTGCATCTCCACCAGCTGAGATGAACGTCAACGGCCTCCTGATGCCGCCGGTGAGCAGCGGTGGAGGAATGCATGGCTTACCAGGCGATTTTCTCTCCGCTTCACGCTTGATTCGCGCGTTGCTGTTCAGCCGCTCAGCACCGACCAACCTCACCACATTGACAACAATCCAGACCTGCGCAGTCTCAACTTTGATCAACTCCCCCGCGACGGTGGCAAGATCAAAGTGATGCTCCTCAATCAGCAAACGCAGATCACCGCGCTCCAGCCCTGAAGCTGGAAGCTCATCTCACTGGCAGATCACCCGGATGGCCGGCCACCGGATCAGCCGGCGCCGGCAGCAGCTCAGGCATCGGACCGGTCTCGGGCAGGGGCTCGCCGCGCTCGGCCAGATGGGCCAGCAGCCAGTTCACGGCGGTCGCCCGGCGGGTGCGGCGCGGGTAGAGCTCGCCGATGCGATAACCCGCAAAGCCCAGCTGCTCCTTCAGCAGCTGTTTGTGCTCCTTGGCAATCGAGCGGGTGAGTGCCACCGCGGGCGGCCGCTGGGCGATGAACTGGGGCTCGATCGGGAATGACTCCCGCCAGGCATCGCTTGCAGCCGGGCCCGCGCTCCAGGTGCCGGAGCCATCGGGCGCATACCCCAGGCGCGGCCAGATCAGTTCACACACGAAGCGGTCGCTGAGCCGATCAGCCAGCACCGCCTCCAGCAGCGCCCGGCTGAGGGGGTAGGGGACGGGGGTGGTGGCGGCCTGATCGGGAGCCATCGGCCTGAAGCATCACAATCGGATCACCATGATCACCGCCCCCTCCCCCCTGCGCGGCCCCCTGGCGCTGCCCGGCCACGGCCGTCCGCGCAGCCTGCGCTGCCGGGTGCTGCAGTCGCCGCTGGCGGGGGTGAGCGACCGGATCTTCCGCGGCCTGGTGCGCCGCTGGTGCGCCGATGCGCTCCTGTTCACCGAGATGGTGAACGCCACCAGCCTCGAGCTGGGCCATGGCCGCTGCAAGGTGGAGGACCTGGCCGAGGAGAGCGGGCCGATCGGCGTGCAGCTCTTCGATCACCGGCCCGCCGCCATGGCCGATGCGGCCCGCCGCGCCGAGGACGCCGGCGCCTTCCTGATCGACATCAACATGGGCTGCCCGGTCAAGAAGATCGCCCGCAAGGGGGGCGGCAGCGGCCTGATCCGCGAACCCGATCTGGCGGCCCGCATCGTGGACACGGTGGCCCGGGCCGTGAGCATCCCGGTGACCGTGAAGACGCGCCTGGGCTGGTGCGGCAGCGATGCCGAGCCCGTGGCCTGGTGCCGCCAGCTCGAGCAGGCCGGTGCCCAGCTGCTCACCCTGCACGGCCGCACCCGCGAGCAGGGCTTCAAGGGCCGGGCGGACTGGCAGGCGATCGCTGCGGTGAAGCGGGCGCTGCGGATCCCGCTGATCGCCAACGGCGACATCCACACCCCCGAGGATGCCCTGCGCTGCCTGGAGCTCACCGGTGCCGACGGCGTGATGGTGGGCCGGGGCACGATGGGGGCCCCCTGGCTGGTGGGCCAGATCGATGCCGCCCTCAGCGGCCGGCCGGTGCCGCCCACCCCCGGCGCCGCCGAGCGCATCGCCCTGGCCCGCGAGCAGCTGCTGGCCCTGGTGGCGGCCAAGGGCGACCACGGACTGCTGATCGCCCGCAAGCACATGGGCTGGACCTGCCAGGGATTTCCGGGGGTGCCCCAGCTGCGTCATGCCCTCATGCGCGCCCCCACCCCCGCCGATGCCCTGGAGCTCCTGGAGCGCGCCCTGGCCGATCAGGGCAGCACGCCCTAGGGCAGCACAGTGGGCCAGCCCTGGCGGATCAGCAGCAGGGAGAAGTAGGGCGAGGCTGTGGCCGCCACTTCGCGGGCTGGGGCCACCAGCGCATCCGGCCAGCCCACCCGCTGGGCGAAGAGGGCGTGCTCCAGCAACCCGCGCCGCTGCAGAAGCGGCTGCACCCAGGCCCAGCGATGGCCCAGCTTCAGCAGGGCCAGCACTTCGGCACCCGCGGCAGCGCGATCCAGCAGGACCTCCAGGGCTTCCGGCGTCTCCGGCGTGGGCCGGATCAGCAGGCCCTCCTGCTGCAGCGCCAGGGGCCAGGCACCGGCTGCGGCCGCGGCTGCCGCGGCACTGACGCCGGGAATCAGCTGCACCGGCACGGCCGGATGGCGTTGACGCAGGGCCAGCAGCACGTAGGAGCTGGAGGCAAACAGCGACACATCCCCTTCGCAGAGCAGCACCACCGATCCGCCCTGGCCAGAGGCCTCAACCGTGGCGGCCGCGAGGGTATCGGCCGCGGCGTGCCAGGCCTGCCGCAGCGGCGCCGCGGCGCTCACCATCGGGAACAGCAGCGGCAGCTGCCGCTGCTCTGGGGTGATCCAGGGGGCGGCGATCGTGGCGGCCATGCCACTGGCGCCGAGGCGGGCCACCGGGTAGGCCACCACAGTGGCAGCCCTGATGGCCTCCACGGCCGCCACCGTGAGCAGGCGGGGATCGCCTGGACCCACCCCCACCAGGGTGAGAGCCGCTGGGGTGTCCGGCGGCAGGCTCGACGGGGGGGACGTGGCCGGCAGCGGCACGGGCATCAGGCGATCAGCGCCGATCTTTCTAGGCTGGAGCCACGTCAATCCCTGGACCTGATCCTTGAGTCAGCTGAGCCTCTACCCCAGCACCCCTGCCCAGGGAAGCCCCATGCCGGAGCTGGTGACAGGGGATGAGCGGCTGATTCAGCGCGCCCTGGCGGAACGGGGCATCCGCTTCGAGCGCTGGCCTGCGCGCCAGGATCTGCCCGATCAGGCAGGCCAGGCGCAGATTCTCAGCCTCTATGCCGCCGAGATCGCGCGGGTTCAACAGGGGGGCACCTACCCCACCGTGGATGCGATCCGCATCACCCCCGACCACCCGGATCGAGACTCCCTGCGCCAGAAATTCCTGCAGGAGCACACCCACAGCGAAGACGAGGTGCGCTTCTTCGTGGAAGGGCGGGGCCTGTTCTGCCTGCACCTTGGTGATGAGGTCGTGCAGATCCTCTGCGAACGCAACGACTGGATTGCCGTGCCGGCCGGCACCCGCCACTGGTTCGATATGGGGGAGGCTCCGTCGTTCTGCGCCCTGCGCTTCTTCAACAACCCGGAGGGCTGGGTGGCCCAGTTCACCGGTGACCCGATCGCCGACCGCTACCCCAGGTTGGACGAACTGGCGTGTGGAGGGTTCGAGGAACATGATTTCGAGAGTCGCCCCATTCCCTCCGCTCGCGGTACCTGATCACACCGTAGTCGGGTTCACTGAACTTGTTCAGCGCTTCCCCCAGCACGATTCCGAACGTCTTCAATGGTCTTGCTTTGCAGCATCTGCGGCTTGGTCACACCTGTCCAGATCAGTCAGTTGAACGGCAACTTGTAGTGTCGCTGCTCCAGAAGTAACGGCTTAGGCAATGTTGATGCTCAGCCATTCGTGCCCAAAATATACAGAAAGCAGATTGGATCAATCGACGGCTTGAAGGGCCAGTGAGAATTCGTCACTGGTTGACATCGTGCCCGGCTAGGCAGTGGATGGAGTTTGTATGTTGACAGAATTATTGTGTGTGAACTTCTATCTGCGGGAAATAGGCATCAGGGGAATGGTGGTTAAACACAAAAAAGCCTATCGGTGATTGTCAACGATAGGCTAAAGCCATGATTTTGTCTCGAAATCCAGTCTTGGCAGGCGGGCTGATTGTCTGAGTCAAGACTGGTTTTCGCTTCGGGGTGCTGATACCCCAGGCTCATCCATCAATTTTGACCAGGCTGAATCGGACCAGGACCCTTTAACCCAACCTTGGCTCCAATCTTGGCAGCGATGGCGATCGCCTGATTGTTCAGCTTGACAGATTCTCCCTGATGACTAGGGCGAGCCAGAAGGCGGAAGCCATGAAGTTTGACATGATCAAGTTGAAGAGGCTGCATCAGAACCCAGAAGAGGCTGACCAATTTTCGGACAATCTCCCTCGCTTGTCAATCAATCGATCGCTCCAAACCGTGACTGTCTCCTGATTCCAGCTGAGTTGATCCTGGCCGGATTGGACTTCCCCGTTGCGAAGAGCGTTTTCCAGTATCGAATGGATCTCCATTCGGATGGCTCACCACGTAACAGAAACTCACCAGTTGACTTCTGATTTCATGAGACTGAGTCTGGTTCCCATCGGATGTCAAAGGGGCGTTACCATAGCTCCTATCATTCTATCTGATTTGCATCTTTATTCTCGATGGAAGACTGCCGACCTGCCCAGCCCCGCGATGGCGTAGATAACTCTTGGCGGGACAGAGCACGATTACCGTTAGAAAACAAGTGGTTCCCGATAGTGGTGATTGAGCCCATGCACTGCAGCATTAAACTGCTAGGGCTTTCAATTGGCCTGAAGTGGGGTTGGTTGCGTCAAGCATGACAGGGGTAATCCTTCGTGGCACGGCGCCGTCCGGGCTCCATGGCCATCTCGATGGGTTTGATCAGCCCAGCAGGCACATCGTGCTCCAGTGGAAAGCCCCGCAGTCTCTTCTCGACCATCCTGCGAAGACGCTGGCCACCCTTGAACACTGGCTGCGAGACGCCTTCAATGTTCAGCCTACTACTCTGAAAACGAAGTCGAAGTTCAGTGCATCCAAACAAGGGGCCAGTTTGGAGCGAGCTGCCTGGCACATTCTTGAGCTCGGCAAGGTGCTGCTTCAGATGTTGGAAGTTCCCGTGTTCCAGTCAGGAATGATTCATCACGTTCGCAAAGATCATTCCCAGTCAGGTTTGTGGAACATTCGAGCAACCACTGCCGTTCTTGACCATTTCCCTGAGGACGTCTATTACGAGTGCTACTTTCGCGCAGCTCGCATCGTCTCTTTCATGGCAAAAACCAAGCCGGACAGCGGCGAAATTGCCAAGCTTCAATCCAGGCTTAAACATCAACATATTGACCAGATGCAAGGGATGATTCCACGAGGAAGGTCTACATATCCCTTGCTTTCCTATGCTTATAATCAGCGAATTCCATTTCGGCATCTTGGAGAGGGGGTCTATTCGTTGGGATGGGGCTCCCAGCGCCGCAGGATTCGTGGCGGTGGTATTGACAAGGATTCAAGTATTGGGGCTATACTCAGCCACAATAAAGCTTCAACCATTCGAGTTCTGAGTGCGGCGGGTCTTCCTGTTCCTGTCCAGCGGACGATTGATTCTGAAGCAGCTGCTTTGGTTGCCGCCAGGGAGCTTGGATGGCCTGTCGTGCTCAAGCCAGCCGATCGCGATCGAGGGGAAGGCGTCACGATCAATATTCGAGAACCTGGTCAGCTGAAACGTGCCTGGCAGGAGGCACGTCATTTTTCGAAGCGCTTGTTGTTGGAAGGTCAGATCTCCGGTCTCTGTCATCGTCTTCATGTTTGTGATGGTCAACTCATCAGCGCCTGGCGACGTCGACCCAAATCCGTTCGGGGTGATGGCAGCCTCACTGTGAAAGAATTGATTGACCGCGCCAATGCTGAGCAACAAGCCTTGCCTCCTTGGAAGCGGTTGAAGCCATTTCCTTGCGATGATGTTGCTGTAGGGTGCCTCGCGGCCCATGGTCTCACGCTTGATTCAGTACCTGCCAAGGATGACTGGGCTCCTCTGAGGCCTTTCAATGCACCAGCTTGGGGCGGTGTGGTGGAGGACGTCGATCAATTGATCCATCCTGACAATGTTTCTCTGGCCATTGAGGCTGCAAAGCTTTTCGATCTGAGCAATGCTGGAATAGATTTGATTACAACTGATATCTCAGAACCCTGGTATCGAAACGGTGCGGCGATTAACGAGGTTAATCATTCTCCCCAGTCTCCTGATAGCCCACAGTTGCTGGAGAAAGTCTTCGCCAGCCACTTTCCCGCTAATGGACGAATCCCAATTGAGGTCTTTGTTGGCAGAAGTGCCGCCTGGGATAAGGCTTTTCAGAAACAGCAGGAGTACAACTCCTCAGGTTTTCCTTGTTGGGTGACAGATCATCAGCGCAGCGTCGATTGCTCAGGTCGCGAGCTGCACCTGATGGCGCATGGATTGTTTGATCGATGTCATGCTTTGCTTTGCCGCAAGAATGTTGGCGCCCTCATCGTGGTGGTTTCCGATCAAGACTTATTCTTGACGGGTTTGCCATTCGACCAGCCCGATCATCTTCAGATCGTGGGGGATTGGCAACCGTCGCCAAACGACCGATCATGGACAACGTTGCTCAGTTGGATGCGGCCGAAGTTGGATTCACCCATTGTTGATGAGTCTGAGTGAGGGATGAACAGCCTGTGCTGCACTCTCTAGGAGAGCACGCCCAGTCATTGTTAGCATACCGTGCTCCTGAATCACCCCCATACCATTGTCAAAGTTGTGACGATTCTCGGCTTTGGCCTTCTGCGCTTTGGCACAACTATCAGCATCCAGGAGGTTGGATTGAAGAAGGGTGTCCATGGCAAAATACATGCGGGCTGATACCCAAGTGGCGTGAAAGATGCCATCCATCGGACGAGGGTCTCTCCTGAGTGGAGATGGGTAAAGATCCTGATCCGAGTTGGTTGTCAGCGGCTCTTCAATTGTGAAGCCATACAATAGTAAATGTGCGGCTTCATGAACCAATACTTCCAATAGTTCTACGATGGACCTTTGTCGTTCGATATTAATGAAGAGCGCCCCCCAAAGCATGTAGCAAGAGCCTCCATCAAAAATGTACGAATCGTTGGGGTTTCCACTCACCATCACTAGCTGGGTGACGAGAGCAGCAATTTCGCCAGAAAGATCAGGGCTGACTCGGTCTAAAAGTTGCAGCGCGGCATGGAGATCATGCAGAAAGCTCGGCACTCTTTCGTGATCGGGCGGTTGGATGGAAAGCTCATCCGTGCCTCCCGTGCCCATCAATGCGGCATACATGCTGAGATCAGGAGCCAGAGAGGGATCATCCAATCCGATGACCTGCATGGATTCAAGTGGCGAGTGGGAGGCCGCCAGTCGGTTCCAGATTGTTGTTGCTCCCTCTTGATCTCCTTCAGACAACTTGAGCACGAGCTGGCTGTACAAGCCGAATGGAACAGGTCCAAGCCGAAGTCCTTGTTTCAGCCCATGAACCAGTCCATCAATGGAAGATGGGTCCACTTTCAGATGCTCTGCGCACACGTCTGAAAGATAGGCAAGGCTGTCAGCCAGGCTGCGCCTAAATGCGCGGTCGATATTGAGGGCTCGAGAAGCGTCAGGTGGAAAGTGAAAACACATGAATGCAAAGGCCTACAGGCTCTTTTGTAGTTTAAGCGCATGTAGGCTCAGATCAATTCTATGGCTTCTGGCGTTCTTGTTTGGTGTCTGGACTTGTTGGCCTGGGAAGTGAATCCCGTTGTCAATCGGGGGATGGGGTTGGAGTTGGCCATATCGGTCCCTTTTCGCCGATCTTTGCTCCGATGGGAGAACTGAGGCAGAGAGGGGAATCGGTTGGCTCGCTGGCCTCGCTGGCCGTCATGGCACAGCTGCGAGAAGCCAGGCGAAAGCCATGGAGTCTGGCCATGTCAAGCTGAAGGGAGCTCATGGGGAAAGTCCCAGGGAGTTCAGATTATGTGGGGAGTTGCCAGTTGGTGTCAACCTGTCCTGTTGCCTGTGGCGCTTGGCAGGGCTTGAAGTCCTCTTGAATGCCTGCCGAGTGAAAGCGAATCTCAATGCTCGAAGCTGGTGTTCCGCTGAGAATCTGAGTTTCGCGGTCGGCCAGCTGTTCCAGTCTTGCCACTGTCAACGGTCTTCCGAAGCGCTGTTCGCTCAGCAGCCAGTAGAGGCCGAAGTGTCTGGCTTCGCTTGCCAGCAGATCGCTGTAGAGCTCACACAGTTCAGGATCCGGAGTGTGGCTGGCGAGCAGCCCCATGCGCTCGTGGCTGCGGGCCTCAATCAGTCCGGCCACCAGGAAGCTATCGAGCATGCGTTCGGGTTCCTGCCGGCGAATTTCCTGGGCGAGAGAGGCTCCATAGGGGGGAGCCGGCAACGCCCGCAAGCTGATGCCACGCCGTTGAAGCAGGGCCAGGACACGGTCGAAGTGCTGCAATTCCTCTTGAATCAGGGGGCTCAGCACGGCGGCAAGCTCGGTGTCTGAGGGATAGCGGAACATCAGTTGCAAGGCCGCGCCGGCTGCTTTGCGCTCGCAGTGGGCATGGTCGATCAGCAGCAGATCCGGGTGGGACAGCGCTTTCTCAAGCCAGCTCTCACTGCTGGGCCTTGCCAGCCACTTCACACGGGTGAACTCCGATGCAGCGGTGACGGTCATGCTTGAGTCAGACGAAGGTGATCCACCAGCCCTTCCAGGGCGAGCCGGTAGCTGGTGTGGCCGAAACCGCAGATCACTCCAATGGCCCGATCGGCCAGGTGCGAGTGGTGGCGGAAGGACTCTCGGGCATGGGTGTTGCTCAGGTGCAGCTCCACGAAGGGAAGGGCCACAGCGAGCAGGGCATCCCGCAAGGCGATCGAGGTATGGGTGTAAGCCCCGGCGTTGATCAGAATTCCGTCGGTGTTGTCGCGAGCGGCCTGGATCCGATCCACCAGGGCTCCCTCATGGTTGCTCTGGTAGCAGTCGAGCTCCACCCCGAGGGCGACCGCCTGATCCTGCAGGGATGCATTGATCTGCTCGAGGCTGCGGGTGCCGTAGAGGCCTGGTTCGCGGCTGCCCAGCAGGTTGAGGTTCGGGCCATGGAGCACCAGCACTCGCACCGAGAGTTCCACCACTGGAAGGGACTCGATCGTATCGGGCCCGGGCGGACTGGACCGCGGCCTCCGGTGGAGGCGGCAGGCCGGCTGGTAAGTTCTTGGGGTGTGGTTCGGGTCGGTGCCCGAGTGGTTAATGGGGGCGGACTGTAAATCCGCTGGCTCTGCCTACGTTGGTTCAAATCCAACCCGGCCCATCCACCACACGCCCTTGTAGCTCAGCGGTAGAGCACTCCCTTGGTAAGGGAGAGGTCACGAGTTCAAGTCTCGTCAAGGGCTTTGATGTTTCGTTTCCCGAAAGACGGACGAAGTTGTTCTTCTGACCTGTTCAGACGGGTATCGCTGTTTTTAGATCAGGCCACCTGGGAGTGGTGGCAGAGTTCGCCATAGAGCTGTTCCAGGCTGTCGATGTTGGCGGCCAGGGTGTAGCGCTCCATGGCCCGCACCCGGGCCCGGCGCCCCAGCTCCTGGGTCAGGACGGGCTGATCCCGCAGCACCGGCAACAGGGTGCGCAGCTGGGTGGTGACGCCCTGGGTGCTGATCACGATGCCGGCGCCCTCCGCCAGCACCTCGCCATCGGCGCCGGCATCGGTGGCCACGCAGGCCGTGCCGCTGGCCATGGCCTCCAGCAAGGCCAGGGAGAGGCCCTCCACCAGGGAGGGCAGCAGAAACACCTCCGCCAGCTGCTGCAGGGCCACCCGGCGCTCCAGACTGGGCTCGAAACCCCACCACACCACATCAGGGTCACTGCTGCTGCCCTGGAGGGCAGCCCGCACGGGACCATCCCCCACGATCACCAGCACACAGCCGCGGGGCCGCACGAGGCGCCAGGCCCGCAGCAGGGCCTCGACGTTCTTCTCGGTGGCCACCCGGCCCATGTAGAGGAAGACACGGCGGCCGGCGAAGCGTTGTTGCAGGGCCGCCAGCTCCGGACTCGGTGATACCGAAGCAGGCCGCCACGTGGCCGTGTCGACGCCATTGGGAATCACGGCCAGCCGTTCGCGCCGCACCCCCAGCCGGATCAGCACCTCGGCCTGCAGCTCCGAGAACACGATCACCCGGTCGTAGCGGGCCAGCGACGGGGCATACAGCTGATAGGTGAGCTGCTGCGTGCCTCCGGCCAGATTGCGCAGGCTGGCGTCAAAGGCGGGATGGAAGGTGGCCACCAGCGGCAGATCCAGCTGCTGGCAGAGGTCGGGCAGCAGGAAATCCAGCGGTGAGAGGGTAAGACTGGCGTGCACCACGTCGGGACGCAGGCGCTCCAGGGATTCCCGCAGGGCTCGCTGGGCCCCCAGCGAGGGGATGGTGTACACCTGCGACTTCATCAGGTAGGGCAGAGCAACCTCCGGGTTCTCCTCTGCCAGGGTCACCGTCGGGTTGGTCTGGACCAGGGCAACGTTTCCCCCCCCGCCTGTCGCCGGCCCGCCTGACTGCAGCACGGCGCTTGCCTTGCGCGCCCTCTCATTGGCCATGCGGTTGCGGGAGGCACTGCCGAACTCAGGCAGGCTCAGGCCCGTGGCCGGGGTGTCGAAGTGGATGAAGCTGATGCCGTGCCCCCGCTGCCGCAGGGCATAGGTGGTGGTGAGCCCGTAGGTGACGTTGCCGCAGAACGGTGATTTCTTGCCAAGCCAGGCAATATGTGCCACCGATCACCTGCAACAGCAGGGGTTGACGCTAGCAGCGTTCATCGGGCTGCCTCAGGGCTCGGCTGCCAGGGGGCGCTCAGGCTCAGCGGCCTTCGGCGCGCCAGGGCTGCTCCACCACGGCGGCCAGCAGGGCGATGGCGGCCAGTCCCCACAGCACCGGCAGCAGGCCGTAGCGACTCACCACCGTGCCCGCCAGGACCAGGGGCAGGCTCAGGGCGATGTTGATCAGGTTGTTCTGCAGACCGAACACCTTGCCCCGTTGGGCCTCGGGTGTGTCCTCCTGGATCGTGGTCTGGGCGGGGATCGCCAGCAGCGCCGCGCCCACCCCCAGCAGGCCACAGAGCAGCAGGGTGAAGACCAGGCTGCCGCGCAGCTGGCCCAGCAGCACCAGGCACCAGGCGATCGTGCCCAGGCCGGTGGAGGCCAGCACCCGCCGGTTGATCCCATGGCCCAGCTGCGCCATGGCCAGGGCCCCTACCGCCAGGCCCACGCCGCTCATGGCCAGCAGAACACCGAACCGGGTGGGGCCCAGCCCCTCCACCCCCGAGGCCAGGCTGATGGCCAGCACGTAGAGGGCCGCCAGCAAGCTGTAGAGCAGCACCAGATGCACCATGGCGGTGCGCACGCTCGGTCGGGCCCGCAGCACCTGCAGGCCATCGCCGATTTCCTGCCACACCGTGGTCTGTCGATCCAGCTGGGGTTTCTCCTGCAGCTGGATGGTGCTGATCGCCACCGCCGCCAGCCCGTAGCACAGAGGCAGCAGCAGAAATTCCCCCCCCCGAATGCCGAACTGGGCCAGGCCGCTGCGCAGCAGCCGCAGGATCGGATCGCCGAGGGCAAAGCCCAGGATCGTGGCGGCCATGCTGGTGGCCTGATACAGAGAATTGGCCGCCAGCAGCAGCGGGCCGGGCACCAGCAGCGGGATCACGGCCTGTTCCGCCGGCGCGAAGAACTGGGTCAGCACCGATTCCAGGAAGGTCATGGCCACCAGCCCCCAGTACCCCCAGCTGAGGCCGAACCAGACCGGCCCGGGGATCAGGCAGAGCGGCGCCAGCAGCACCAGGGCGGCCCGAAGGCCGTTGGAGGCCACCATCACCCGCCGTTTCGGCCAGCGATCCGCCCAGACACCGGCCACGGTGCCCAGCACCATGGCCGGAATCGTGTTGGCCACGTAGATGCCGGTGGCCAGCAGAGTGATCACCTGGGCGCGGGTCTCCACGTCCATGCGCATCACCGCCGCGGCCTCCGCCAGCGCCGGATTGGTGCCGGGGGTGTCCGTGACCCAGTACTGGGCGATCAGGAACACCATCAGCACGATGTAGAACTTGTCGGCCAGCTGCGAAAAGACCTGGCCGATCCACAGGCGCCGGAAGCCCGGCAGCGCCAGCACGGCCTGCAGTCCGGTGGCGCGGCCGCCAGCTCCTGGAACGTTGGGGGCGCTCACGCTGGCGCTGCGGGTCGTGTCATGCGGCTTCATGTTGCCCCAGGGCCGTCTGGCCCGTCCCGACGCAGCAGGCGCCAGGCCCGCGGTCGGCGGCTGAGGTGTTCGCCGCACCAGATCTCCAGCAGCGCCAGCAGGTGCAGCCACACCGGCTCGGGGCCGAGCAGGGTTCCATCGCGGCGGCGGGGCAGCTGGGGCCGGGGCAGACGCTGCAGCAGGGCGACTTCCGAAGCATTGAGCACCACCCGGGCGCCCGGCAGCGCCCCCACCACCAGGCCTTCGCCCGGCAGCAGGCTGCAGCGCCACTCCCAGTTGCCCACGGGCGGTTGCAAGGCTGCACCGCTGCGGGCGCAGTGCTGCAGGGGCAGGCCGTAACCCCCCAGGGCCAGCAGATGGACACTGCCCTGCACCGCGATGGCCATAGCCTCGGGATTGGGGGAGTGCTGCCGCACCACCTCTTCCAGACGGCCCAGCTGCATCAGAAGATCCCCCAGCAGACCGGGCACCGGCAGGTGCTCAGGCACCAGCAGGGAGGCCAGCTCCAGCAGCGACTGGGCGGCGGCCAGGGTCTCGAGCCGTTCCCCCAGCAGGGTGTAGTTGTGCAGCACCTCCAGCTGCCGCACCCGCTGCAGCCCCCGGCCTCCGCTCACCTGCAGGGTCAGGTGGGCCAGAGGAACCGCGGCCGCCAGCCGACTGCGGGGCCGACGGCCACCGGGCACCGCCAGCCGGCAGAGGCCCTCCTCCTCACTGATCAGGGTCAGCAGGCGATCGTGTTCGCCCAGGGGGCGGGCACTCAGGGCCAGGCCTTCAAGACGGCGATCCGGCACGCTGCGCCTGCATCAGGGCCACGCCACGGCTCGTTCCCAGTCGGGCGGCGCCGGCCTCCACCAAGGCCCGAGCCTGCTCCAGATCCGTGATGCCACCGGAGGCCTTCACCGCGGCCCGGCCGCGGGCCAGGTCCCGCAGCCGACCCACCTGGTCTGTGGTCACGGGCGGACCGAAGCCACTGCCGGTCTTGAGGAAGCGGGCACCGGCATCCAGGCTCACCTCCACCAGCAGCTCCAGCGCCTCCGGCTCCAGACGGCCCACCTCGAGAATCACCTTGATCGGCAGGCCCAGCTCCGCGATCGCGGCCAGATCATCGTGCAGGCTGCCGCTGTCCCGGTCGATCAGGGCACCGAAATCGGGCACCACATCGAGCTCATCCGCCCCGGCGGCGGCGGCGGCTTCCGCCTCGGCTCGCTTGATGGCCGCTGGCACGGCACCGAAGGGAAAGCCCACCACCGAGATCAGCTTCACCGGCCCTCCGATCGGCAGGTGCTCGCGGGCCGCCGCCACCCAGCGTGAGGCCAGGCAGACGCCGGCAAAGCCGAAATGGCGCGCTTCCTCGCAGCAGCGCTGCACTGCAGCCACGCCCTGCAACGGGTCGAGCAGGGCGTGGTCGATCAGGGGAGCAAGGTCGGGCTGCTCGCGCAGGCTGGAGCGATCGCGGGCCATGGCCGATTACACCGGTGGAACGACCGGCAGAAGCCGGCCGTGGGTTCGCTCAGGTGGGGGGTTGCTCAGCTCAGGGTCGATCAGGCGTCTCTGGGCTGAATCACACCAAAGCCGCCGTGGTTGCGGCGATAGACCACCTGAATCTGGCCATCGTCGGCATCGCGGAACACGTAGAAGTCGTGGTCGATCATCTCCAGCTGATGCAGGGCATCGTCCAGCTTCATCGGCGGCATGGCGAAGTACTTGCGCCGCACAGCGGGGGCGGGCAGCTCCGGTTCCCGGCCTTCGGTGAGGGAGTGATCGACCGAGAGCTCGCCCACGATCTCTTCGGTGCCGGGGGTGGTGCTGGCCCGGTGACCGGAGCTGTGGTGATGGTCATGCTGCCGGTCCATGAACCGATGCAGCTGGCGACTCAGCTTGCTGGCCACCAGATCGATGCTGGCATAGAGGTTTTCGCTGCGCTCCTGGGCGCGGATCACCGTGCCGTTGGCATACATCGTCACCTCGGCGGTCTGCTGGGGGACGCGCGGGTTGCGGGCAACGGACAGATGCACGTCCGCCTCCTTCACCATTCCCTCAAAGTGGTTGATGGCGCGGGTCAGCTTGGCTTCGGTGTATTCCCGGATGGCCGGGGTGACATCAAGATTGCGGCCATGAATCAGGAGTTTCATGAGCTTGGACCGCCTCCGGTTTCTCGGCTTGCTCCAACGCTACGAAAGCCAGTGCCCCAGATCCGGAACGACGCAATCCTTTTTGAAACCGCCGCTGCAACGGCCGATCTGGTGCCGTTTCTGCAGGCCTGGCAATGGCAGCAGCAACTGCAGGCCCGCCTGCTGCAGGATCCCGACGGCCCCGATGCCGTGCTGCTGGTGCAGCATCTCCCCTGCTACACCCTCGGCCGCGGCGCCGATCCGGCCTTCCTGCGGTTCGACCCGGCCGATCCGCCCCTGCCCACCTATCGCATCGATCGGGGCGGTGAGGTGACCCACCATGCGCCCGGCCAGCTGGTGCTCTATCCGGTGCTCAACCTGCAGCGCCACGGGGCCGATCTGCACCAGTACCTGCGGCAGCTGGAGGAGGTGGTGCTCCGGGTGCTGGCCCTCCTGGGATTGCGGGGCGAACGGCTGGAGGGGCTCACGGGGGTGTGGCTGGACGGGCGCAAGGTGGCGGCGATCGGAGTGGGGGCCCGGCGCTGGATCAGCCAGCACGGCCTGGCCCTGAATGTGGACGGGCCCCTGGAGGGGTACGGGGCGATCGTGCCCTGCGGCCTGAGCGATCGACCGGTGGGGCGCCTGTGCGACTGGATTCCCCAGCTCACGGTCGCCGCGGTGCAACCCCTGCTGATCGCGGCCTTTGCCGAGGTGTTCGATCTGCAGCTGCGGCCTCCACTCCCGGCAGAAGCGCTGCAGGGGTGGTAATCGTGGGCGCCAACGCCCGTCGTTTCCACCATGGTTGCGCCCGCCGAGATCCACTGGAGCGGCAGTGAACAGGACCGGCAGGCCCTGGAATCCCGCACCGACTGGAGCCATCTGCGCGGCCTCGAGGAGCTGTGGCCGGCCCTCGACTCTCTGTATGGCGAGGCCCTGGCCCTGGAGGCCCCCCACGCCGATCCCGCTGAAAGCCTTAGCTATCGCCAGCTGCGCCGCGGCATCGAGACGGCGGCCGCTGGCTTTGCCGCCCTGGGGGTGAAACCCGGCGATGTGGTGGCGCTGTTTGCGGAGAACGGCCCCCGCTGGCTTCTGGCCGATCAGGGGCTGATGCGCGCCGGCGCTGCCGATGCGGTGCGCGGCAGCTCGGCGCCAGCCGAAGAGCTGCGCTACATCCTCGACGACTGCGGTGCCAAGGGATTGGTGGTGGAGTCGGCAGCGCTGCTGCAGAGCCTCGATCTCGGCCCGGAACGACTGGCCAGGCTGCGCTTTGTGGTGCTGCTCTGTGGCAAAGCCTCCAGCAACCAGGCCCTTGATGACCAAGCGCACGGCGGTGCGGCCGGCGATGGGGCGCCGCCCTGTCTGTCCTGGGAGGACTTTCTGGATCGCGGAGCCCAGGCGCCGCCCCCAACACCCCCGGCCGGGGGCGAACAGCGTCTCGCCACCCTCCTCTACACCTCGGGCACTACCGGCCAGCCCAAGGGGGTGCCGCTCAGCCACGCCAATCTGCTGCATCAGCTGCGCCACCTCGGGGTGGCGGTGGCCCCCAGCCCCGGCGATCGGGTGCTGAGTGTGCTGCCGATCTGGCATGCCTACGAGCGCAGCGCCGAATACTTCCTGCTCTCCTGCGGCTGCCGCCAGACCTACACAACCCTGCGCCATCTGCGCCAGGACCTGCAGGTGGTGCGGCCCCAGTACCTGATCAGCGTGCCGCGCCTCTGGGAGGCCCTCCTGTCTGGGTTTGAGGATGCCCTTGCTGCCATGCCCGCCTCACGCCGGCGCCTGCTGAACCTGGCCCTGGCGAACGGCCGCCGCTACTGCCTCTGTCGCCGTCAGGCGCTCGATCGCACCCTGGAACCCGAGCCGCCGCTGCGCCGCGTGAGCGCCGCCCTGGAGGTCGGGCTGCGCTGGCCCCTGCAGCGGCTGGCGGACACCCTGTTCTGGCCGAAGGTGCGCCAGCAGCTGGCCGGCGGACAGCTCCGCACCGCCATCAGTGGCGGCGGTGCTCTGGCTCTGCATGTGGATGGCTTCTTCGAGGTGATCGGAATCGAGCTGCTGGTGGGTTACGGCCTCACCGAGACCAGTCCGGTGCTCACCTGCCGGCGACCCTGGCTCAACCGCCGCGGCAGCTCCGGCCAGCCCCTGCCTGGAACGGCCCTGCGGATCGTCGATCCCGAGAGCGGCGCCCTGCTGCGCCTCGGCGAACGCGGCCGGGTGCTGGCCCGCGGGCCGCAGGTGATGGGCGGCTACTTCGGCAAACCGGACGCCACCGCCCAGGTGCTCGATGCCGAGGGCTGGTTCGATACCGGCGATCTGGGGCGGTTGCTGGCCGATGGCTGTCTGGTGCTCACCGGCCGCGCCAAGGACACGATCGTGCTCAGCAGCGGCGAGAACATCGAACCCGGCCCCCTGGAGGAGGCCCTGGTGGAGAGTGCGCTGGTGGAGCAGGTGATGCTGGTGGGACAGGATCGTCGCCAGCTGGGCGCCTTGGTGGTTCCGCGCAGGGAGGCCCTTGCCGCCTTTGCCGCGGCGGCGGGCCTGCCCCCGCTCAACCTGGATCCGGACACCCCACTGGAGCCGGTCGATCCAGCGCTGCTGCGGGCTCTCAAGAGTGAGTTCAACCGAGTTCTGGCGGCGCGGCCAGGCTCAAGGCCGGATGAGCGCCTGGCGGGGGTGGCACTGGTGGCCCCCTTCACGCTCGACAACGGCCTGCTCACCCAGACCCTCAAACAACGGCGCGACCGCATCGCGGAGCGCGATGGCGCGGCGATCGAGGCGATCTACACAAGCTGACGTCGCGAGCCCAGCCGCTCAGCCTGCGGCCTAACAGTGCGGCGAACCGGCGTTGACCTTGGATGCCGGGGCTGAGAGGGTGGACGCTGCTTTTGCTCGCCCATGGCCAACGGCCCCAGCCTCTCGATCAAGCGCACGATCACGGTGCGCGCCGTGGTCACGCCCCGCTGGAAGGAGGACGCCGAGCGCGAGCTCAGCAACGCCGTGCAGATGAGCGATCAGCAGCTGGCCCAGCTGGAGCAGGAAGGCCAGCAGCTGATCGATGAGATCCGCCGCCAGAGCCTCAATCCGCTCGATCCCCGCGTCCAGGAGCAGGTGGGCTCGGTGCAGCAGCAGGTGGGGCAGAAACGGGCGGAACTGGAAGAACAGAAGCGCCAGATCCTGGAGCAGCAGCGCCAGGTGCGTGACCTGGAGATGGAGCAGATCGTCGAGCAGGGCCAGCTCGAAAGCTTCTGTGATGTGCAGGTGGGCGACAATCTGGTGGAGCGTCTGCAGGCCTCCGTGCTGGTGCGTGATGGCGTGATCGAGGCCATCGAAGGCGTCTGAACCGCTGGCTCCCCGCGCGACTCGTAAAATCCGCGAAACGCGCGGCGGACTTTGGCCACCCACGACATCTTCATGCCTGCCCTCAGCTCCACCATGACGGAGGGCAAGATCGTGGAGTGGCTCAAGAAACCCGGTGATCGGGTCGAGCGCGGCGAGTCGGTGCTCGTGGTCGAGTCCGACAAGGCGGACATGGACGTGGAATCCTTCAACGAAGGCTTCCTGGCCGCCGTGCTGATGCCAGCGGGTGGCACAGCGCCGGTGGGCGAGACCATCGGCCTGATCGTGGAATCCGAGGCGGAGATCGCGGAAGCGGCAGCGAAGGCTCCTGCCGCTCCCGCAGCAGCAGCGGCGCCCGCAGCGCCGGCCCCTGCCGCTGCGCCGCCTTCCGTGCCAGCAGCCCCTTCCGTGCCGGCCGCCCCTGCAGCTGTGGCCAAAGCGCCCCCCGCACCTGTGGCGGCTCCTGCTCCTGCCGCTGCGGTCTCCCAGCTGGCTTCCTCCTCCGCGGCGGCCGCCGATGGCCGCGTTGTGGCCAGCCCCCGCGCCCGAAAACTGGCCAGTCAGCTGGGTGTGGCGCTGGAGAGCCTGCGCGGCAGCGGTCCCCATGGCCGCATCCAGGCCGACGACGTGCTGGCCGCCACCGGTCAGCCGGTGAGTGTGCCCCGGGTCGCCGAGGGCTCGGCCGCCGCGGTGAGCGTGGCCGCGGCTGGTGCTGCCGCTGGCAATGGTGCTGGCGCAGCCCCCGCTGCAACTCCCGCCCCGGCGGGACAGGCCTTCGGCCGACCCGGTGAAACCGTGGCCTTCAACACCCTCCAGCAGGCGGTGAACCGCAACATGCTGGCCAGCCTGGAGGTGCCCTGTTTCCGGGTGGGCTACACCATCACCACCGACAAGCTCGATGCCTTCTACAAGCAGGTGAAGAGCAAGGGCGTCACCATGACGGCCCTGCTGGCCAAGGCCGTGGGTGTGGTGCTGGCCCGCCATCCCCAGGTGAATGCCGCCACCACCGAGGCCGGCATGACCTACCCCGGCTCCGTGAATGTGGCCGTGGCCGTGGCCATGGAAGACGGCGGCCTGATCACCCCGGTGCTGGCCTCCGCCGACAAGACCGACCTCTATTCCCTGGCCCGCAACTGGGCCGATCTGGTGGCCCGGTCCCGCACCAAGCAGCTCAAGCCGGAGGAATACAGCACCGGCACCTTCACCCTCTCCAACCTGGGCATGTTCGGAGTGGATCGCTTCGACGCGATCCTTCCCCCCGGCACCGGCGCCATCCTGGCTGTGGCGGCGTCGCGTCCCACGGTGGTGGCCGGCAAGGATGGCGCGATCCGTGTGAAGAACCAGATGCAGGTGAACCTCACCTGTGATCACCGCACCATCTATGGCGCCCACGCCGCCGCCTTCCTCAAGGACCTGGCCCAGCTGATCGAGACCAACCCCGAAAGCCTGGCCTTCTGAGCGATGGCTCCATGGACCTGATCCGGCGGCTGTTCGGCAAGCCTCTGCCACGCAGCGAGGCGGAAGCTGAACGGCTGCCCAGCTACGAAGCCCTGCCGATCCTGTCGTCCGATGCCCTCTCCTCCGTGGCCTATGCCACCGAGGCCGCTCTGGGGGTTCTGATCCTGGCCGGCAGCCGCGCCCTGGAGCTGTCACTGCCGATCACCCTGGCGATCATCGCCCTGATCGCCGTGGTGGTCTTCTCCTTCCGCCAGACGATCGAGGCCTACCCCCAGGGCGGCGGCTCCTATGTGGTGGCCCGCGAAAACCTCGGCACCGCCGCCAGCCTGGTGGCGGCCGCTTCCCTGCTGGTGGATTACACCCTCACAGCGGCGGTGAGCCTGATGGCGGGAACCCAGGCGCTCTCCTCACTGCTGCCGGGCCTGCTGCGCCACGAGGTGGCCTTCGCCCTGCTGCTGTTGCTGCTGGTGGGCTGGGCGAACCTGCGTGGTGTCCGGGAGGCGGGACAGGCCTTCGCTCTCCCCACCTACGCGTTTGTGCTGATGGTGGCGCTTCTGGCCCTCGGCGGACTGCAGGACCTGGTCTTCCACCATGGCTTCCAGCCCGATCCCCCCCCGCTGATTCAGGCGGTGGAGCCGCTGGGGTTGTTTCTGATCCTGCGGGCCTTCAGTTCCGGTTGTTCCGCCATGACCGGCATCGAGGCGATCGCCAACGGGGTGAAGCTGTTCCGCCAGCCGGCGGCGACCCGGGCGCGGGCCACGATGCTGGTGATGGGGCTGATGCTCGCCGCGATGTTCTTCTGCGTGAGCGGCCTCGGCTTCCTCTATGGCGTGGCTCCCGATCCGAATCGCACCGTGCTGGCCCAGATCGGCCTGCGGGTGTTCGGGGCCGGCAGTCCGCTGCTCTGGGCTCTGCAGATCACCACCCTGCTGATCCTGGTGCTGGCGGCCAACACCGCCTTCGCCGGCTTCCCACGCCTGGCCGCGATGCTCGCCCAGGACCGCTTCCTGCCCCGTCAGATGGGCTGGCTGGGGGATCGGCTGGTGTTCCAGAACGGCATCACCACCCTGGTGCTGGCCACCGCCGTGATCATCGTGGTCTGCCGGGGTGACACCACCGTGGCGGTGAACCTCTATGCCTTGGGGGTGTTCATGGCCTTCAGCCTGTCCCAGACCGGCATGGTGGTGCTGTGGTGGCGCCAGCGCGGCCCCGGCTGGCACGGCCGGCTGCTGATGAATGCCCTGGGGGCCAGCACCACCTGCGTGGTGCTGGTGGTGATCGTGCTGAGCAAGTTCAGCGAAGGAGCCTGGACCGTGGTGATCGCCATCCCGCTGCTGGTGGCGCTGCTGGCCCGGATCCGGCGGCGCTACCGGCGGGTCTACGCCGAAATCGCCGTGCAGCCCGATCAGGTCCAGCCGGTGCGGCTGCCGCAACGCCATGAACCGATCGGCAACCGCAGCATCGTCTGGATCGCCGGCTTCAGCCGCCCCAGCCTCGATGCCCTCCACTACGCCGCCCGGGTCTCCGATCAGGTGGTGGCGGTGTGGGTGCTCTCGGACAACGAGGATCCGGCCGCCATCCAGGCCGACTGGCTGCGCCTGGTGGGGGACGACCCACAGGTGGAGCTGCGGCTGGTGGACAGCCCCTTTGCCTCCCTGATCCAACCCTTCGTGGCCGTGGTGGAAGCCGAGGAGAACCGCTACCCCGCCTCCACGCTCACGATCGTGATGCCGATGGCGATCCCCCGCTACCGCTTCGACAGCCTGCTGCTCAACCAGCGCGCCATCAACATGCGCCAGGCGCTCGATGCCCAGCACAACCGGGTCTTCACCGTGGTGCGCTATTACTTGCCGGCCTGAGTCCCGATCGGCGGTTGCAGCCCCTGTCCTCCCACTCTGCGGTGTCCTCCCTGGGAGATCCGGAGGATCGTGTCCTGTCCAGCTATGGGTTCGAGCTGCCGCCCGAGCGCATTGCCCAGCGCCCCGTGGAGCCCCGCCATGCGGCCCGTCTGCTGGCCGTGGAAGCCGATGCGGGCTGCCGCCACCGCACGGTCTGGGATCTGCAGGAGGAGCTGCGGCCCGGTGATCTGCTGGTGGTGAACGACACTCGGGTGCTGCGGGCGCGGCTGCAGGCCCGCCGGGTCGGCAGCGGCGGCGCCGTGGAACTGCTGGTGCTCGAACCGCGGGGGGAGGCCCGCTGGCTCTGCCTGGCCCGTCCGGCCAAGCGCCTGCGCCCCGGTGACCAGCTGGAGCTGCTGGCCGAGGGGCAGCCGCCCCTGGCTGTGGAGGTGCTGGACAGCGATCCCGACACCGGTGGCCGCATCGTGCAGTTTCCGCCGGAGTGCACCGATGCCGCCGGCCTCGAGCCGCTGCTGCTGGCCTACGGCGCGATCCCACTGCCGCCCTACATCCACGAACACGACGCCAGCGATAACGAGCGCTACCAGACCCGCTACGCGGCACGGCCCGGTGCCGTGGCGGCCCCAACGGCGGGTCTGCACCTCAGCGATGAGTTGCTGGCTGCATTGGAGAGCCGCGGCGTGCAGCGAGCAACCGTGACCCTGCATGTGGGGCTGGGCACCTTCCGGCCCCTGGAAGACGAAGACCTCAGCCAGCTGGAGCTGCACAGCGAATGGGTGGAGGTGAGCCCGGAGTTGGTGGAGGCGGTGCGAGGCTGCCGCGTGCGCGGCGGGCGCGTGATCGCCGTGGGCACTACCAGCGTGCGCAGCCTCGAGGGGGTGGCAGCCCTGCATGGCGGCGAGCTGCACCCCCACGCCGGCCCGGTGAACCTGGTGATCCAGCCCGGTTTCCGCTTCGCGGTGGTGGAGGGTCTGCTCACCAATTTCCACCTGCCCAGG
Organism: Synechococcus sp. CCY9202; assembly: GCF_034931685.1. Classification (NCBI taxonomy): domain Bacteria; kingdom Bacillati; phylum Cyanobacteriota; class Cyanophyceae; order Synechococcales; family Synechococcaceae; genus Synechococcus; species Synechococcus sp. CCY9202. The sequence goes on along the minus strand of NZ_JAYGID010000126.1, from coordinate 9,481 downwards.
AGTTCGCTGCTGCTGCTGGTGAGTGCCTTGATCGGCCGGCAGCGGTTGCTGGATCTCTACGGCGAGGCGATTGAACAGAACTACCGCTTCTTTTCCTATGGCGACGCCATGTGGATTCCGCCGGAGGCGGTGCTCAAGGTCTGATCGAGGCGGCACTCAAGGTCAGACGCACGACGAATCAAGACATGGAAAGCCTTGAGGCACAGCCAACACAGCTTGGTTGGATCAAGGCAGAGACTGAACTGAAAACAGACTGAGCCAACAAAGAAGCCCCCGGAAGATTCGGGGGCTCACTGAAGACTGCTTTCGCAGCAATCGTTTTGGCGAAATAGTCTTGAGTTGAGAAAACTTTCGCTGAATATCCTTCGGCCAAGTTTTCTCGGGAAGAGGGATCAGGCCGCTGCCAGGTTGGCCGCCACGAAGTCCCAGTTCACCAGCTTGTCGAGGAAGGTGGTGATGTAATCAGGGCGACGGTTCTGATAATCGAGATAGTAGGCGTGCTCCCACACGTCCATGGTCAGCAGCGCCTTCTGACCGTGGGCCAGGGGCAGATCGGCATTGGCGGTCTTGGTCACCTTGAGGGTGCCGCCATCCAGCACCAGCCAGGCCCAGCCACTGCCGAACTGGGTGGCGCCGGCAGCCTTGAAGGCCTCGACAAAGGCCTCGAAGCTGCCGAAATCAGCGGCGATCTTGTCGGCCAGGGCGCCGCTGGGAGCACCGCCACCGCCGGGCTTCATGCACTGCCAGTAGAAGCTGTGGTTCCACACCTGGGCGGCGTTGTTGAACACACCGGCCTTGCTGGCATCACCGGCCACGGCCGTGATCACGTCGTCCAGGCTCTTGCCTTCCAGATCGGTGCCGGCCACCAGGTTGTTGAGGTTGGTGACGTAGGCATTGTGGTGCTTGCCGTGGTGAAACTCCAGGGTCCGGCTGCTGATATGGGGCTCGAGCGCATCGAGTCCATAGGGCAGCGCGGGCAGCGTGTGAGCCATGGGGGAAGGGAAAGGGCTTTGGAAAACCCTGCCGCAGGAGGGCCGGGCCGGTCAGTTGTGGGCTCGGTGCCGCCAGGGCAGGACGGGATTCAGGCTCGATGGAGCCTTGTCAGAGGCATCCTAACGATTGCTACAGGTTTTCGATGTCAGGCGCCTCTCCAGCATTGGCCTTGGCGTTCAGTGTCCAGCAACCAAGGCCTCAGCTGCCGATCCGCAGCAGCTCCACCTCGAAGATCAGGGTGGCGTTGGGGGGAATCACACCACCGGCGCCCCGTTCGCCGTAGGCCAGATCAGCGGGAATCACCAGCTTGCGCTTGCCACCCACCTGCATGCCGGCCACGCCTTCGTCCCAGCCGCGGATCACCCGGCCGGCGCCGAGGGGAAAGGAGAAGGGGCCGCGACCGTAGCTGGAGTCGAACTCCTTGCCGCTTTCCAGGGTGCCGCGGTAATTGACCACGACCGTCTGACCGCTCTGAGCCTCGGGGCCATCACCGATCACCAGGTCGGTGATGCGCAGGCCACTGGGGGTGACCCGCTCCTTGGCAGCGTCCATGGGACCTCCGAGGGAAGACGCTCCCTGGGCCAGGGCCGCATCGGAGGAGCTGGAGATCGGCGAATCAGAAGCCATGGCAAACAGGGTGGGGTTGGGATCGTTGGGGTCGAGTTCCAGCGGTGCCTGCACAACGGCCCGAGCGGTCCGGCTCACCTCTGGGGCGTTGAGGGCCTGAGCCGCCAGACCGGTGCTGGCTGCTGCCGCGTTGGTCACGGCCACTGCCGGACTGGCTGATGCTTCGGCCACGGAAGACTCGGCACTGGCCGCGCCGATCACGGTGGAGGGGGCCACCAGCTGGCTCACGAAGGCCACCATCAGGCAGGCCACGAACACCGCCGAGCTGATCAGGATGTCGCGCATGGGGCAGCTGGCAAGGAACAGGTGGGCTGCGCCGATTCTGCCTCCTGAACCGTTCGCCCCCGGGCGGTGCCGGCTGGCTCAGTCTGGGGTGTCGGCACTGATCTGGCGCTGCCGCAGGGCCTGCTCCAGCCGGTCGATGCGACCCCGCAGCTCATCCAGCTCCCGCTGCCGTGCCAGGCCCAGATCCTCAAGCAATTGATCGCGGTTGCGCTCCAGCTGCCGCTCCGCCTGTTGCTCCAGCTCCGGAGTTTCGCCGCGCAGGGCCTTGAGCACGTCCTCCACCAACGCGGAGGCCTGGCCGGGATCGAGCCGACCGCTGCGGACCCAGTCCTGACTCACCAGGCGCAGCCGGTCTCCCACCAGCGATGTGGTGCCGAGGCCGCGCAACAGCAGCATCTGCAGCAGGTTGCCCTGGTCCATGGATCGGCTGCTTTCTTGTTCTGAACAGATTGGCCGTTCCTAGGCTCCACCGCCATGGGAGCAGACCGGTGTCGCTGGTGGATCGGAGCGGCTGTCGCCGGTGCCGGGGCAGGGTTGGCTCTGCCGCCCTGGGGAGCTGCCTGGCTGCTGTGGCCGGCCCTGGCGCTGCTCTGGGCCCTGCCGCGTTCGCCGCTTGGCTGGCGCGGCGGCTGGGCCTGGGGCGCGGCGGCGGTGCTGGTGAGCCACCGCTGGCTGCTCTGGCTCCATCCCCTCGACTGGGTGGGGGTGCCCCTGCCCCTCAGCCTGCCCCTCTGCCTGCTGCTCTGGGGGTTGTGCGGCCTGGCTGGGGCCCTGCTGGTGGCCCTCTGGCTGGCTGTCTTGATGCGTCTGGAGGGCTGGTGGGGAGGCGGTGGTCTCGCGGCCGCGATCACCGCCGCGGCGCTCTGGGGACTGGCCGAGGTGCAACTGGCCCGCGGCCCGCTCTTCTGGATCGGCCTGGGGGCTTCAGCCCTGCCGGGTGATCGCGCCCTGGCGGCCTGGGCGAGCCTCGGCGGCGCCGGCCTCGTGGCGGCGTTGCAGCTCCTGATCGCCTGGCTGCTGTGGCGCGTTCTGCTGCTGTTGGTCCGCCGGCTTTGGTCTGAAGGGATTGCTGCGCTGCTGAGCTGGCTCCTGGCCGTCCTTCTGCTGCATGGTGTGGGAGCCGCCCTGCTGCGGGCTTCTGAGCAGGCCCCAGCTGCCCAGGCAGCGAATGCCACCCAGTCTCCATCGGCATTGCCGGCACCGGCCCATGGCCAGCGGCTTCTGGTGGTCCAGCCGGCGATTCCCACCCGGCAGAAATTCGAAGCAGCCCAGCAGCAGCAGCTGCTGCAGAGGCTGGCGGCAGCACAACAGCTGGCCGTGGCGGCAGGGGCAGCCGGGGAGCCGATCGATGCGCTGCTGTTGCCCGAGGGTGCCCTGCCGCTGGATCAGCCCCTGCCTGATCCAGCACCGAGCGAAGTGCTCAGCGGCGGCTTTCGTCGCCAGGACGCGGAGGTGCGCAGCAGCGTGCTGCGCTTTGCGCCTGGCGATCAGGCTCGGCCCAGCGGCTGGATCGATAAGGCCCGGGTCGTGCCGCTGGGGGAATGGGTCCCCCTGGCCCACCTGTGGCGCTGGAGTGGCCTCTCGGCGGTGGGGGGGATCACACCGGGGGCGCCGTCGCGGCTGCTGGAGAGGCCCGGCGGGGCGATCGGGGTGGCGATCTGCTACGAGATCGCCGACGGTGTCGGTCAGCGAGCCGCGGTGGCCGCCGGGGCACAGTGGCTGCTGGCCAGCGCCAATCTCGACCCCTACCCCGCCCAGCTCCAGGGCCAGTTCCAGGCCCTGGCCCAGCTGCGGGCCCTGGAAACAGGTCGCTGGCTGGTGAGTGCGGCCAACACCGGACCCAGCCTGGTGGTCGACAGCTCCGGTCGCCTGCGCACCGCCCTCCCCCCGGGCAGGCCGGTCACGACGGTGCTCGGCCTGGAGCCGCGCGACGCCATGACCCCCTATGACCGGTTCGGGGAGCTGCCGTTGCTGGGGCTCGCCCTGGCTGGAGGGGCCTGGGGCACGCTTGGCTACCGGGTGGTTCCGAGCAACGGGTCCAGGTCCACGTGGGCTTCGAAGGCATCGGCGAGGCGATCCAGCAGCGCGTCGCGCTGACGGCCGTGGTGGGGCTGGTGCTCGCTCAGGGGGGGAAGACCGCGGCGCCGGCGCAGCTGGTTCAGCCAGCGCCGCCGCCAGGGTCCGTTCTCGAAGACGCCGTGCAGGTAGGTGCCCGCCACTTCGCCGCCCTGCTCACCAGCCGAACGCCACCAGCCCAGCCCTGCCTCTGCCGCCAGGGGGGCGCAGGGGCCAGGGCCAGGGCCCGATTGCAGGAGTTCCGTGCGGCCGTGGTGCAGCTCGAAGCCCTCCAGCTGCAGCGGGTCTCCCGGTGGCCAGAGGGCGGTGCTGAGGCGCTGGCGCAGGGTCTTGGCGGGGCTGAACGTGGTGGCCAGCGGCAACAGGCCGAGGCCTGGCAGTGTGCTGGTCGAGACCCCTGGCGTGGCGCCTTCGAGACCCTCGGGATCCTGCAGCCGCTGGCCCAGCATCTGCAGCCCGCCGCAGAGGCCGAACACCTGGCCGCCGCCGGCCAGGTAGGCGGCGATCTCCTCGCTCAGGCCAGCCGCCTGCAGGCCGGCCAGATCGCGCAGGGTCTGCTTGCTGCCCGGCAGGATCAGGGCATCGGGCCGGCCGAGCGCCTCGCCGGGCCGAACCCAGCGCAGCTGCACGCTGGGTTCGGCTTCGAGCGGATCGAGATCGGAGAAGTTGCTCAGCGATGGCAGCCGCAGCACGGCGATCTCCAGCTCGGCACCGCTCTTGCGGCCGCGCCGCTCCAGCAGATCGAGCGAGTCTTCCGGTGGAAACAGCTCCTCCAGCCAGGGCATCACCCCCAGCACGGGCACCCCGGTCTGGGCCTCCAGCCAGCTCCGACCGGCATCGAACAGCTCCCGGCGTCCCCGGAAGCGATTGATCAACAGACCCCGGATCAGCGGGCGCTCCACCGGACGCAGCAATGCCAGGGTGCCGACGATCTGGGCGAAGACACCACCACGCTCGATGTCGGCCACCAGCAGGCAACGGGCCCGCAGGAACTGGGCCAGGCGCAGGTTGGTGAGATCGCGGGCCTGCAGGTTCACTTCCACCGGGCTGCCGGCTCCCTCCAGCACCAGCCGGCCGCCAGGGTGCTGCTGCTGAAGCTCCGCCAGGCCCTGGCGGATCGCCCGCCAACCGGGCCGGAACCAATCGCGGTAGTAGTGCTCGGCCCGGGCGGTGCCCACCGAGCGGCCCAGGTGGATCACCTCGCTGGTGCTGTCGCCCCGCGGCTTGAGCAACACCGGGTTCATGGCCGCCAGGGGCTCCAGCCCCGCGGCCCAGGACTGCAGGGCCTGGGAGTAGGCCATCTCGCCGCCGGCCGGATCCACCCAGGCGTTGTTGCTCATGTTCTGCCCCTTGAAGGGCACGGGCGTTTCACCGCGACGCTTCAGTACCCGGCAGAGGGCGGCGGTCATCAGCGACTTGCCGGCCCCGCTGCTGGTGCCCAGCACCATCAGCGGCGGCAGGGAGGCTGACGGAGGTTGGCAGCTGGATCGTGGATCGACGCATTCGGTCATCGCCGTGGCCGGTACCGGCTGACCCAGTGCTGCAGGCGTTGCAGGGGAGTGGCTGTGGGGATCTCTGCGGGCCAGGTGGCCAGCAGCTGGCGTCCCATCGGGGTCAGCCGGACCCGCTCCGTCAGGCCCTGCCCATCCACCTCGCGCCGCAGGACGCCGAGCCGGATCAACCAGATCCAGTCGTTCTCGACCGAGTCGGGCGCAGCAACCCTGCCCCGGAAGAGGCGATCGAGGTCGGTCCGCTGGCAGAAGCCGGCGCTGCTGATCGCCTGATCGCTGACCAACCCATAGAACGTACGCCGGTAGGGGAGGGAGCAGACGGCCCGCTCGGCCCGCTTCCAGGAGCGCTGGTCGCGTTCCTCGGCGTCTCCTTGAGGAGCCGTGTCGTTCGTCGGCTGTGGATGCATCAGGCGATTGTGGCCGCTTGTCCTCCCCACAGACCACACCCTTGAATCCGCAGGGTCTTTGATTCAATTGGACGACGTCCTGGAGATCCCGCGCCTGGGCGCGGCACCGGAATCGTCTGCACCGGACTGATCCTCACTGCCCTTTCCGCCGCGCCCCATGTTGTTGCTGGCCTCCGCCTCTCCTGCCCGCCGCCGCCTCCTGGAGCAGGCCTGTATTCCCCATCGGGTCCAGGTGAGTGGGGTCGATGAGGAGGCGATTCATCACCCCAATCCTGAACAGCTGGTCCAGAGGCTGGCCCAGGCGAAAGCGGCGGCGGTGCTGGCTCAGTTGCCAGATGCACGCAACCCTGCGTCGGTGCTGGAGGCAACGGAGGCCATGAAGACCTCGGCGGTGCTGGGCTGCGACTCCGTGCTCAGCATGGATGGCGACGTCTATGGCAAGCCTGTCGATGCAGACGAGGCCTGCCAACGCTGGCGCCGCATGGCCGGAGGTTGGGCCGAGTTGCACACAGGCCATTGCCTGATTCGGCTCAGCGGGGCCAGCCAGCCCGTTGACCCTCCGACTGATTCCTGCGTTTCCACACCGTCAGTGCTGGCAGCGGCTGTGCAGCTGGCCACCGTCACCACTCGCGTGAAGTTTGCCTGCTTGAACGAGGCGGAGATCGCCGCCTATGTCGCCACCGGCGAACCGCTGCGCTGTGCCGGTGGCTTTGCCTTGGAGGGTCGTGGCGGGCTGTTGGTGGAGCAGATCCAAGGCTGCTTCAGCAACGTGATCGGTCTGAGCCTGCCGCTGCTGAACAACTGGCTGAGGCGTCCTTAGCGAAACAGGTTCTCGATCAGGTTCTGCAAGCCCGACCCACCGCTGGAAGGATTGCCGTAGCCAGGGTACTGGTTGCTGGGGTAGCGATTATCGGGATAACTGTTGTTCGGGTAACGGTTGTCCTGATAGCGGTTGTCGGGATAGCGGCCACTGGAATTGCTGCCACTGTCATTGCGGTAGGTCTCCAATTCCATATTGGCCCAGCGGAAGACGGTTGAACGCCCGCGGGTGCTGTAGGTCACGGGATAGGTTCCGGTCGCATCACTCATCACCAGCCGGCCCATGCGGTTGTAGAAGGTGTAGCGGCGACCGTCTCGCAGATCCACCACATAGGAGGTGCCACTGCTGGTGGCACGCCGTTGCAGATCGCATCGACCGCTGAAGATGCGCCGGTTCCGATCACTCAGTTGGCAAGTGGCGGTATCGTCAGCCGGATTGCGCCAGCTTTGGGTGGATCCACCACTGCTGTTGCCGAACAGCTGCTTGTTGAGCTGCTGGCTCACATTCTTGCGCTTGCGACCATCTTCCCAGCAGATCTGCTGCCGCAGGTCGCACTCCGCTCCGGTGCTGAATCGGATCTCCTCCTGGCGCGGCTTACCGGAGAGCCGATTCACAAGATCACGCTCCGCTTTGCTGCCGAATTCGTTGCGGGTGGCCTCGGTGGAGGCTCCTCTGCTGTTGTAGCAGATTTTCTGGCTCCGATCACAGACAAAGCCGTTGCGAGAGAGATCGAGCGTCTTGGTGTCAGCACGGGCCGGCTCCAGGGCGATCAGCGGAGCGACCAGGGCTGCAATCAGAAGGGGATAGACGCTAGAGGTGCGATGCATGGCGGTGAGGCGGATGGGCTGTGCAGTCATCGGTTGGCTTGCGCTGCCGTGCCTGGGTAGAGGTGGCAGTGGAGTGAATTCTGTCTTTGAACAGGCGTTCCTAGAAGCAACTGTAGACGGTTTGACAGTCATTTCTTGTCTTAGTTGCAACTATTCCTATTTATTCTGATGGCGTTGATGGCGCGTTGATGGCGTCTTCTTGCACGTCCCTGGCAATCATGCTGCGAATCGCGGTGCCGTAGGCAGGCATGAGCCGAGATTATTCATTCCTGTTCATCTGATCCTTCCCGGCTGCTGATCCGGCGGTTGTGGATCTGGGAAGAAGTCACAGACGCAGAAACAATAAAAAACCCCCACCGCGAGGTGAGGGCAGATCAGGCACCAGTCGTGGTTGATTCGCAGGGCAAGCCCTGGGTTGAATCAGTCGAGATCAGGCATCGACAGGGTGGGCTCGGCCTGACGGTCGATTCCCTTCTCGAAACCGGCGGCAGCGGCGCGGGCGCGACCGGCGTGCCAGAGGTGACCCACCAGGAAGAAGAAGGCCAGCACGAATTGGGTGGAGGCCAGCCACTGGCGGATATTCACGAAGTTCACCGAGTTGGGCTCGGTGATGATGCCGCCCACGGAGTTGAGGGAGGCGTTCGGCGCGTGGGTCATGTATTCAGCCGCGCGGCGCACTTGCCAGGGCTGAATGTCGTTCTGCAGCTTGTCGAGGCTCAGACCGTTCGGGCCACGCAGGGGCTCCAGCCAGGGGCCGCGGAAGTCCCAGAAGCGCATGGTTTCACCACCGAAGATGATCTCGCCGGTGGGGGAGCGCATCAGGTACTTACCCAGACCGGTGGGGCCCATGGCCGAACCGATGTTGGCGCCGAGGCGCTGGTCACGAACCAGGAAGGTGAAGCTCTGGGCCTGGGAGGACTCGGCGTTGGTGGGGCCGTAGAACTCGGAGGGATAGGCGGTGTTGTTGAACCAGATGTAGGCCGAAGCGATGAAGCTCATGAAGCTCAGGGCGCCAAGGCTGTAGCTGAGATAGGCCTCACCATTCCAGATGAAGGCACGACGCACCCAGCCGAAGGGCTTGGTGATGACGTGCCAGATGCCACCGAAGATGCAGATCAGACCGATCCAGATGTGGCCACCGATGATGTCTTCCATCGAGTTGACCCCGATGATCCAGCCCTCGCCGCCGAAGGGGGCTCGGGTGAGATAACCGAAGATCACACCAGGGCTGAGGGTGGGGTTGGTGATGATGCGTACATCGCCGCCGCCGGGGGCCCAGGTGTCATAGACACCGCCGAAGAACATGGCCTTGAACACCAGCAGCAGGGCGCCCACACCGAGAAGGATGAGGTGGTAGCCGATGATGTTGGTCATCTGGTTCTTATCACGCCAATCCTGGGAGAAGAAGGCGGAATAGTTCTCCAGAATTTCCGGACCACGCAGGGCGTGATACAGGCCGCCCAGGCCAAGAACGGCGGAACTGATCAGGTGGAGCACCCCCACCACAAAGAAGGGGTAGAGATCGGTGACTTCACCGCCGGGACCAACGCCGTAACCAAGGGTGGCGACGTGGGGAAACAGGATCAGACCCTGCTCGTACATGGGCTTGTCGAAGGTGAAGTGACTCACCTCGAAGAGCATCATGGCGCCGGCCCAGAACACCATCAGGCCAGCGTGGGCCACATGGGCGCCGAGCAGGCGACCGGAGAGGTTGATCAGGCGGGCATTGCCCGCCCACCAGGCGTAACCAGTCGAATCGAGGTCCTTGCCCCCGACCGAACTGAGGTTGGGATTAGAGAGCGTTACCACGGGGCAGAACCTCTTCAGGGAAGACGAAGTTTTCGTGCGGCTGGTCGGCCGGGGCCATCCAGGCCCGCAGACCTTCATTCAGAAGGATGTTCTTCGTGTAGAAGGTCTCGAATTCAGGATCCTCAG
>NZ_JAYGID010000125.1:0-1764 GCF_034931685.1 Synechococcus sp. CCY9202 | reverse complement strand
GGGACTCCTGAAAAAGTCAGATCGACTGCGGCGCAACTTGTTTCAGTGACCGAGACCCGATAAACTGGGCTCGATCAGGGCAATTGACGATTGCTACAACTGCTGAACGCTGCAGATGTACCGAAAACACCATAACGGGCAGCTCTCAATCGAAGAGTTCCATGTCCCTTTTGGCGGCATGTTGGACCCGGACAATCGCTGGGTTCTCTTCTCCTCTCTGATGCCATGGGAAGAGCTGGAAGAAACATATGCCCCCCAATTCAACCCCACGACTGGCGCCCCTGCGAAGCCTGTGAGACTGGCCTTTGGCGCGCTGTTCATCAAGCAGCGGCTTGGCTTGACCGATGAGGAGACTGTCGAGCAGATCCGAGAAAACGCTTACATGCAGTTTTTCCTTGGTTTTGCCGGCTATTCCAGCAAGGCGCCATTCGACCCGTCGATGATGGTTCATTTCCGCAAACGATTCTCGGAGGAAGATCTCAAGCGGATCAACGAACTGATTGCCGAACGCGGCAAGGCCATGGTGATCGAGGCTGTGTCGTCACTCCCAGATGACGACGACTCTGGCGCTCCAGGCGCTGACGCTGCAACCCAGATATCACTCGACGACTTCGTGAAGCCTGCAGATTGGCCTGAGGGCAAGAACTGGGGAACACTCACTATCGATGCCTCCTGCACGCCAGCCGATATCACCTATCCGACTGATCTGAAGTTGCTGAACGAGGCGAGGGAGTCGACCGAACGAATCATTGATGATCTGTGCGACCAGCGCTCAGACCTTCGCAAACACAAGCCCCGATATGATCGTGGCAGGGCACGTGCTGTTTTCCTTAATGTCGCCAAACAGAAGAAGCCCCGCCGTCGAAAGATAAAAGCCACAATACGCCGCCAGCTCGACTATCTACAGCGAAATCTTGATGCCATCGATGCCTTGATCGCTTCTGGGGCAAGGCTTTCGGGTCTGAAGACGCATTGGTGGCACAAGCTTCTCGTGATCAGCGAGCTGCATCGCCAACAAAGCATCTTGCTATACGCCAAGTCGCGCAGCATCCCCGACCGCATCGTCAACTTGGTTCAGCGGCAGGTTCGTCCCATTGTTCGCGGTAAGGCAAGAGCCGCAGTTGAGTTTGGCGCCAAAATTAGTGTTTCCGTGCGGAATGGCTTTGCCTTCTTGCACAGGATCAGCTGGGATCCATACAATGAGGGCGAGGACCTCATTCCCCAAGCCAAGAAATATAAGCTTGAAAACGGCTGTTACCCTGAGCGAATCTGCGCTGATCGCATCTACATCAACACCAAGAATCGAAATTTCTGCACGAGGAATAACATACGGTTATCTGGTAAGCGACTAGGAAGGCCACCGAAGGATCCCGAGATCAATGCGGCTCACAAGCAACAGCTCAGCGCAGACCAGCGAAAGCGAAATGAGGTGGAGGGAGTCTTTGGATCCGGGAAGCGGAAATATTCACTTCGGCTGATCATGGCTCGGCTGCCTAAGGGTGCAGAAACCTCGATTTCCATGGGATTCCTGGTGATGTGTGCTGAGAAGATCCTGAGGCTCCTCCGCCTCTTTTTTGTCACTATTTATGCCTGGTTTTACACCTGGCATCGGCCAGGCTGGCTCTGGGTGGCGCTCAGGAACATTTATCTGCTTGAGACAGCCGAAACGCTGGTCACTGCATAGCCGGGTTTTCGAGCTGCCTACCCCCCTTGGTCTTTGGCAGAACTCGAGCCTGCTCGCGATTTGTTTTTCAGGAGTCCCTA
>NZ_JAYGID010000124.1:0-2546 GCF_034931685.1 Synechococcus sp. CCY9202 | reverse complement strand
GAAAAACCCCTTCAAGGGCCATTCAGCCCGGGAACGCCTGACTCCGAGCCCAGTGTTCACGGGCGCTGCGCCCAGAGGTCAGACTCAAGTCATGGCGACCTCGGGACTTTTTCAGCAGGCTCCTAATACGGACATCCTTTGCAGCAACCTTGAAGGCACTAAGTTTGTCCACATTCAAGTCAAGACTTTCGTGCCAGGTATCAGAGCCTGCAGTGTTGGCAGAAAGGCTGAAAAGAGTTATGGGGATAACTTCTTTTGGGTGCTCGGAGGCATCCCAACTCCAAACACCATAGCTCCGTTCCAATACTTCATTATCCCTTCAGCAGTGGTGGCCAAGAATGTGGCAGAAGCACACAAGCAATGGCTTGAAACTCTAGGCAAGGGAGGCAGGCAGCACGAAGACAACTCTGTGCGCACAATCGCACTCCCACCTTACAAAGGATTTAATGGTTGGGAGATTGCCGAATACGAGGAGCGATGGGATCTGATTGAAGACAGACTCGCTGACTGATCAGGATAGTTGCACAACCTCCAAGAGATCCTCAATCCCACAATCCAGCACCGTCACGATTTTGGATGCCAGATCCAGCGACAGTGCTGATGCCGCCTTGTCGTCGGTTCTTGCCAAACGAGTGATAGTTGTCGCGGCTACACCCGCCTCAACCGCTAAAGAGTGCATGGTGAGGGGCTTTTCGCCTGCCTCGGCACGGCGAAGATTTGCCTTGGCGATTGCCTTGGCGAGCGTCAGACGAACTTCTTTGGCCATAGAGACACTCTATCAGTAGCACCAGGGATGAGCTATCCAGTGCCAGACGCACGCTTTCCAGCGTCTTGTGCTATAGTATTTGTGTTGTTGAAGCTCACAGAAGCTCAGACCATGCGTTCCGACCTTTCCACGCTAGATCTCGCAACCATCAACGCTGCTCACGAGGTGATTGTGGATGCCCTTCGCTCTCGCTGCTGTGAGTGGGAGCAGGAATCTGCTGATGCCACTGCCGATGGTCGCTTAAGTAATGCCCTGATGCTCCAGCACTGGGCATTCGCTGCTGATCTTCTCGCCAGCTTCATTGGAACGGAGTTCTCAGTGCTCTTCACACAGGCATTGAATGCCCGCTTTGGAGTTGTGCCCGAGACCCGTCGTTCAGCCGCAGATCAGTTGCTGGATGCCCTTGCCATTGAACTGGCGTCTCAGCAACCGACACCCAACTGAGATAGAAGGGGGCAGGAGGTTCTTAGAAACCCGCCCCCTCAGCTATCTTTTTAGAATCCCCCAGAGATTCCCATTGATCTTCTGACTCCTGTTGGTGTGGGCGGAATTTCCTGTCAAACTCTTTACTGCCGCACTCAGAAGCTATGGCAAGACAACATACGGGTGCCCCCAAGCAGTTCGGCATCCGTCTCAGCGATGAGGTAATGGGATTGGTTTCAGAGATTCAAGAGTTTCGTCTCCACAACCAGCAATCTCCAACTCTGTCCTCCATTGTGGAAGATGCGATTAGCGTCTACTACGACTGCCTTGTGGAGAAGGGCGCCATCAATGACAAGGGATAACTGAGCCCTAGGCGAGGACTGAGGCTTGCCAGAATACGAGATCCTGTGCTATAATAGCGGGAGAAATCCACAGAGATTCAATCCAATGCCCAGCACCAAAAGCACTCAGCCATCCGCGAACAAGTTTGCCTTTCGCCCTACTGCCGAAACCCTGGCAGATCTATCGCGTCCTATTGATCCTCGCCATCTCAAGACGCGCAAGCAGGGTAATGTCACCCTGACTTACTGCCCTTGGAATACGATTGCTCGTCATCTTCACCATCGTGCTCCCGGATGGTGTTGGGAAGTGCAGTCAGTTCAAGAGGTTGGTGGGGCGGTGGTGGTTACAGGGCGTTTGACAATTCCTACTGCTGACGGTGATCTGCTCCACTACTCGGCAGTGGCATCAGAACCGCTGGAGTCCAAGTCCCAGGCACCAGCTGCTGAAGTGGCGGCATCTTCATGCCTCAGAAGAGCTGCTGCGCTCTCTGGTTTAGGTTTAGAACTTTGGGGGTAATAGGTAGCAGATCGGGAAAGAGAGCAAAAAAGTTTCACATTATCTGATTGCAAAAGCGTCAAATAATGTGAAACCACAAATCTCATCAGATTCGGTAGAATTCTTGAAGAGATAAGAGCACATCACGACAATGCCAAAAAGTGTGGATTTATACATTATTCGCTTTCTTGTTCTTGTGATCTAAGGTTGCGTGGCAACAACATCAATACCAGGAGCTCAGAATCAAAGAAAGAACTAAATAGATACTATAGACAATTTACTCGTTTAGACTCAGGGCAGAGGTCTTGATGTCATCGCAAGTAATACATAGGATTTGCTGGGAAAAGTCCAATCCACAGAGGACTAAAATGTAGCAACTCATAATTATCTACCATTGCTAATAATCAATAAAGATCAACTTATCAACAAATCAATAAAACATAAAAACAACCAATTATAATCCAGCTATGAATAATAACATCATCTACTGTCAACAACATACTCAAAATACGATAGCAAA
>NZ_JAYGID010000123.1:0-4183 GCF_034931685.1 Synechococcus sp. CCY9202 | reverse complement strand
GGAGATGGAGCAGCTCCGCGCCCAACTCACCGCCCTGGCAACCGAGCTGGCCAGCCTGCGCGAGCGGATCGGCCGCAGTTCCCGCAACTCTTCCAAGCCTCCCTCCAGTGATGGGCCGGGGTTTAAGAGTTTGCTGAAAAACCAACCCACGAGCCAGTTTTCCACAGGCATCAGTGGATTTCCGGCTCAAAAAGTCGGATCGGCGGCTATCAGAGCCGCAAACAGCTCGATTTCGGCATCGTTGGCCTCTCTGCAAGACATTGGTTGAGGCCTATTGGGCACACCTCTGGACAACGGGCTGTTCATGCCACCTCCAGCTCAGGTTTGAGCAGGTTGCCCAGGCGGATCAGGTTGTAGGCGATCACGTGCAGGCCAAACACGGCGCCGACTTTGTCGGTACCGCGCAGTTTGAACTGGCGCAGCCCGCCAAATGCCTTGATCCAACCGAATACCTTTTCGATCCCCCGGCGGGCGTTGATCGATTTGGCATAGCCCACATGGCGGGTGGTGCGGCCATCAATGGCTGAACCTCCGCTGCGGGCCGTGTTCTGGGCCACGTGAGGCGTGACACCGATCCGCCGCATCTCAGCGACAAACCCTTTGGTGTCGTAGTTCTTGTCGGCGCCGACGGTCTTCTGGTGGGCACCGGCGAGGTCTGCTGCCATCTCTTTGGCGGCATCCCGCTCGCCGGTGCCCGTGGCCTGGGTGACGCGGCAATCGACGATCAGGTCGTGGCGGTTGTCCATGAGGACATGGCCTCGATAGCTCAGCTGCGCTGGATGGGCATTGGATTTGCGGGCCAGCCGTGCCTCAGGATCGGTGCTGGAGCGGTGGGTCTCGTTGCTGAGCTTGATGCCGCGGAAGTCTCCTTTTGCGCGCTTCTTGCCCTCTTTGGCAGCACCGAATCCTTCGCCAGGACCTGTGGGCGGAGGCGGAGGATCCTCCTGGCCATCGATCCGCTCCAAGGAGGCGTGTGACGCCCAGGCCTGGAGCAGCGTGCCGTCCACCGAGAAGTGGTCGTCACTGAGCAGCGGTTTGACCTCGGGTGCTCCCATCAGCTTCTCCAGGAACAGCCCCATGACGTCGTCAGTGAGGAGCCGATCACGGTTTTTCGTGAATGTGGTCGGATGCCAGATCGCATCGTCAGGGCTCAAGCCCACAAACCAGCGGAACAGCAGGTTGTAGTGGAGTTGCTCAAGAAGCAGCCTCTCGGAGCGAATCCCGTAGAACGCCTGCAACAACGAGGCCAGCAGCAGCTGCTCCGGCGGTACCGATGGTCGGCCTTCTGGGGCGTACAGCTCACAGTAGGTGGGATTGAGTCGATCGAGGGCCTGATCCGCCAGCTTGCGAATCCGCCTGAGTGGATGGCTGGTCGGGATCCGCTCCTCGATCGAGACGTAGGAGAACAAGGAGCCGCTGCGCTCCTGCTGACCTCGCATCAAGCCTGGGGCGGTTGACCCATTTTCGCAGAGGTGGGCGGGTTTTTCAGCAAACTCATAAACCGGCAGCCTGTTGGGTGATATGGCAGGTATTCGTTGGCACCTATGTGCTGTACTTCTTGATTGGCTGTCAAAGGGCCTGCGCTAATACAAATACTCGCAATCCAAGCTTTTAATGCAGACCTGCATCTTTTTATTCGCGCTAAGCGGCTGGCAGATCTTTGCGGAGACAGCATGGCTCAGAAGCTTTTGGGATGTAATATAGAATTTTAATAGTTTGGTAGTCGCTTGTCGGAGCTTGAAGTTTGGCAGCCCGCATGATTTTTATTTTTGCTATGGAAGACCAAGGTCAGTCTCTCACTCCTCAGGCCTCGAAGAAAGAAACGCCTTCCAGGCAAATGCTAAAATGCAAATGGATTGCAGATTGCGATATAACGATTCTTGATTACCCAGCTCACTCCGCGGCGGCCGACCCGGGGGGAATAGAGTGGTACACAAATACCAGTCTGGTCATGGCGCGCAGCAGCATCCATTTTCAGAAAGGCCTCTCGCTGCCCAGCTTTCAGCGGCTCTACGGCACCGAGGAGCAATGTGAGGCTGCTTTGGAGAAGGCGCGCTGGCCGGATGGGTTCCGGTGCCCTCGCTGCAATGGGCATGAGCATGGGCTCGTCTACGGCCGACGACTCAAGCGCTACCAATGCCGCAACTGCGGCCATCAGACAACACTCACGGCCGGCACGATCCTGCAGGCCACCAAGCTCCCTCTGACAAACTGGTTCCTGGCCTTTTATCTGATCGGCCAGGCCAAGAACGGGATCTCCTCGCTGGAATTGAGTCGTCACCTGGGCGTCAACTACGACACCGCCTGGCTGCTTCACAACAAGATCCTGCGGGCGATGAGCGAACGGGAGGAGGAGTATCTGCTGCGGGGAAAGATTCAGATAGATGATGCCTACCTCGGCGGAGAACGCACTGGCGGCAAGGTGGGTCGCGGATCAGAAAACAAGATTCCGATCGTGGCAGCCGTCTCGTTGAACGAGTCCGGCCATCCGATCCACGCAAAGATCGCGCCGGTGAATAGCTTCAGTTCAGAGGCGATCGCTAACTGGTCCTTGAATAATCTGACTCCCGGTAGCGATGTACTCTCCGATGGCCTGGCCTGCTTCCGCGCCGTGACAACGGCCAACTGCCACCACAAGGCGAATGTCACCACCGGCAAGCACCCCAACGACCTGCCGCAGTTCCGCTGGATCAACACCCTGCTGGGCAACCTAAAGACCAGCTTCAACGGCACCTTCCATGCCTTCAACTTTGACAAGTACGCCAAGCGCTACCTGGGCGGCTTCTGCTTCCGCTTCAATCGGCGCTTTGCCATGGCTGAGATGACCGAGCGCATCGCCAATGCAGTCTGCTGCTGCATGCCTTGCACGGAGCGGGATCTCAGGCTTGCGGAGGCTTATGGGTAATCAAGTATCAAAATGAGTGAGCAACAAGGTGTCGCTGTGAAAACAGGCACTAATCAGGCTGTGCCAATAAGCCATTTTGTAGTGAGCAAGAATGTTGAGCCCCCTCAATCAGAGCCTTTTCAGCCTTCTGCCAAGCCTGGAGCAAATCCTGAAGCTGCCCCTATAGAAAAAGTCGGTCAGAATAGTCATAGGTCAGCAATAATATCTCCCGTGAGCAGGCACAATACCCAAGACGCCCTGGCTATGGCGGTCGCCTTGTATAAGCAAGGTAAAGCCAGGGAGGCATACGAGCAGGCTTCTGCTCTTGTGTCTTACAAAGCTGGCAGCATCACTGGGCTTATTGTAAAATCGGGTTCTGCGGTTGATATTGGTCTGTTTGCAGAAGCTCTAAAAGAGCTTGAGTGGTTTTTCCAATGGGTCGGTGAGCGAGCATCCGAGTATCCATCTGCATATGTTATTCGTGGTCGTGCGCATCTTGGTCTTGGAGAAAGAGAAGCTGCATGCTCCGACTTTGATGCAGCGATACGCCTCGGCGACTCTGATGCCATTACTATTAAGGAAAAATATTGCTCTTAATGCATGGCGAGTTGTTGAAAAGCTTGCCTATACTATTGTGTCATCATCTGAAGCCATTCTTAAGGCATCTTTCAGGCCACTCCCATAGCCACCAGACAGTTCCCAGCCCTGCCCCATGCCTTCTTCGCCCGCCACCCGCCGAAGTCATCGCCCCCGTCCTAATTGGCTGCCTGCTTGTTGCCTTGGTAGGCGGTCCTTTGATGGTATAAATAGCTTCTGAACTCGAAAAGTTCATAACAAGAAAGATAGTTAGGCTTATCATTGCAAACTTAAGGGCACCACGAAAAATCGGCCTTGTCGCGACCATTGGCCAATGCCGACGCCGGCCAGTACATGAGTCTCAATCGCTGCTTCCAAGGTAAATCGGTATTTTTCGTGGTGCCCTTAAGGAGGCTAGCGTGGCAGACCTGCGGGCAACCCAGCATCTACTCCGATGCACTGATAGCGAACTGGAGCGAGCATTCCTTGGTTGAGCCTTGATTTTATTGCATACCCAGCTGCAAGACAGTTTGCCTCAGTGCTAAAACGCTCATCTCTAAGAACTACAGGTCCAAGCTCCCATGACCCTTTCCAATTAAGGAACCTCTGGACAACAAGCGCTCAAGGAGGGCGCCTGGCCTTGATTTGTCCCTGATGAACATTTTGATCGCCGATCAGGCTCCGATCAGCCTGAATTCGGCGATTTGGAGGCTGAACCTCGCT
>NZ_JAYGID010000122.1:0-5966 GCF_034931685.1 Synechococcus sp. CCY9202 | reverse complement strand
GGTCACGGGCCTGCCCACCCCTTGCAACGCTGGCCGCTGAGCGGAACGTCTGAGGTGCGCGCTCAACCCCGGCTACGCCGGGGTTGAGGTCCCCAGGGATTTACACCAACACAGGGGACGCAAGCCTGCTGAGTGATGCCCAGCTGAGCCGAGCAATTGCCACTAGCATGGATATGGGTCTAGCCTTGATTGATTTTTCAAACGGCTTGATACGATTCGCAGGTGCCAAGATTTCACTCTATTGGAGTAATGGCACCAATGTGTACAAGCAGAAGGGTGACAATCGCGCCATCTGCTGTCGTCATCCTGGAACTTTTAAAGATCATGACATCAAGCTCATCCAGGGATTCACATACTATTTAACCACCGATGGATATCTAGATCAATCTGGAGGTGATCATGGCTTTGGGCTCGGCAGTGAACGTTTCTCCTCTTGGCTGCTCCAACATGCTGACAAGCCTCTAGAAGATCAACGCCATGCATTTTCTGAGAGCTTAGCCAATTTTCGAGGAAATCTTCCCCAAAGAGACGATGTTACCGTCTTGTCGTTCCGCCTGCCATAGAGTTTAATGTTCATTTGCTTCTGTGCTTTTTGCTTATTTATTCATGACTTGGAACCGTCAAGCCCAGTCGCTCCATATCTGCAGCAGAATCTGAATCTACCATGACCATCTCCATTCACAATCTATCAACGTTACGCCATTATTTTTGCAATGAACGCATTTTCATTTGCTTTAATGGTCCTATTTCGCGTAGCCTTATCGGGGAAATTGGCCTCGCGTTAAAAAATCATATCTCATCGATACAGACTAGCCAAACGGCAGCAATTGATGTCTTCAGTGTGTACGTAGAAATGAGTCAAAACATCCGTCATTATATGAGTACGCGTCAATACAATGAAGAAGATGCTTCAGCCACCGTGGTCATTGCCGCAACGGATGAATCGCATTATTCTGTTTCGGCTGGCAACGTCATTGAGCGTGCCGATGGGAACAAACTGTTGGAGCGGATCCAAAAGCTTGCCTCACTTGATAAGATAGAGTTGAAAGCGCTCTACAAACAACAATTGCGCCAGCCACGCAAGGAAGACTCTGTCACCGGTGCGGGCCTTGGCTTGATTCAAATCTCCAGGATCGCCTCCCGCCCCTTGGAAGCTACCCTTGACTTGCTGGACGACGGACGAGCTTTCTTCACTATCCGCGCCATTATCTGAGTGCCTATGAATTCTCCTACCGGCTTGAACATCAGCCTTCCCGCCAGCCAGTCAACGCCTGCGATCGACGCTGATTGGAACGCAGGGCTCCTGGTTATGACCGGCGAATCCTATCCAGAGAATACGTACGAACTGTTTGACCAAGTGATCTCTTGGGTGGAGCAATATTTACAAATAATATCAGCGCCGCTCAGAGTCGACCTCAAGCTTAACTATCTAAACACAAGCAGCATACGCGCAATGATTGATATCTTTGATCTTCTTCAGAGAAGTTACGACGAAGGAGGTGATGTTTCTGTTCATTGGCTTTATGACAGTCGCAATCCCCGATCAGCAGAACTAGGAGAAGAATTCAAAGAAGATTATTCTTTTCCCTTTGAGATTCTTTTGACCACAGAGAGCTGATTACCATGGTTCGCAAGGAGGTTGATGAACTTGAGCTGTTGATACAACAGCTCTTGGATGATGAATCGCATCATGGCCATCCCTTGCATGCCGCCCTGGAGCAGCTTTGGCAACGTATGGCCATGCAGTTAGCGAAGCTTGAGCACGTCACTGCATCTGATAACAGCCATTCAGCCGCTTCTTCAGAAGAGCTGAGTCTGATGCATCGCTATGACAAGCAGCTGCGCCGGCTGGAACGTGTGATCAAGATTTCGGATCGCTACCAAGCCATGCTGAAGGATATGAATGTAAGCCTAAAGGAAGCTGCAACCCACGATCAACTCACAGGCATCCCCAACCGCCGTTTAATGGCAGACCGCTGTCGAGATGAGGATGAGCGTGCATCCAGGCATGGCACCACCTACTGTATGGCCATATTTGATGCTGATTTCTTCAAGGCAGTAAATGACACCTATGGACACGATATAGGAGATCAGGTACTGATTAAGCTGGCTTCAACCTTGCGACGGAGTACGCGTGAATATGATCTTTGCGCGCGTTGGGGCGGCGAAGAATTTCTCGCACTTTTTGTTGGGAGTACAGCCACGCAAAGTCAAGAGATAGTCGATCGAATCTTACTAGAAGTCCGAAATCTAAGCATACCCACCGATGGGCATGAACTTCGGGTCACGATGAGTGTCGGGCTAGCGGAACACGAACCCGGCGAAACTTATATTGAAACATTCACAAGAGCCGATACCGCTCTATACGAAGCCAAGCAAACTGGCCGAAACCGATGTGTTTTTCATCGCTTTGAGGCATCATAACGAGAAAAGACAAGTAGGGTGATAGATTAATTCATTGGCCGGAAAGAGATTGATCTTAGATGGCCATCTCCTTTGAGACAGCTATTCCTATGGACCCATGGCTCCCAAAGGTTCGGACACACCATGAGCCAAATGGCTAGGATGCAGCCGGCTGGGCAAGTGGCAGCAGGCACTTATCAGAATCGCAACCTGCAGGACCGGCTTCCATAAGCTCACCGCCATCGTAACGCCGCAGGGCTTCAAAGAAATCTGCAGTGGTGCGACGGTTCTCCACCTCAATTTGCAATCGCTCATAGGTGGCATGGTCAATCGGTTCAAATGGCAACCTTGGAAAGGTGGCATTGGCATCAAAACGCGCCAGAAGAGCTGCAGAAATATACCCTTTTCCTTCTTCAATCGCCTCGAAGATGGCATTAGCCAAAGGTACGACTTCATGCTCACGAAATTCAACGGTAGCCGAAGTGTTATGAGCTGTGTAATGCTGCTGCACCTGCATATAGAAATCAAACTGGGCTAAGGCGGAGAAGTTGTTGATCTCCACGCTATCGGCACCTGGAATATTGGCCCAGCTCACCTGCGTGGGAATTTCAACCAGCCACTCCGTGCAGCGGGGATCGAACGGATCATCCAGAAGCCGGCCCTGCTCATCCTTATCGCTCTGGCTGGGGACAATGGTGTAGCCATAATCCATACAGGCCAGAGCCACCGGATCATTCTTGCGGAAGGTAATCCGGCGGATGAAACGCTGGGCCTTGGGCGGATGCCAGCCGGGGGAAGCACCCGTGAGCAGGCTCTTGGTACCGGCTGGCTGCACTGTGGTGCAGCGGTTGGGGCGGCGCATCCCGTGGCGATCGCAGTAGTCCCACACCGCCTGATTGACGATCTCCTTCCAGCGGCCCAGGTAAGCGGCCTCCTGGTCCTTGAAGCTGAGCCCCTCGGCCGTGGCCGGACGGCCGGCCTCCCACCAGTTCAGCCAGGGGGTGCCGAAGGCGTGCACGAAGAAGTCGAACAGGCCGGTGAAGCTGACCCCCACGATCGGATCCCAGGCGCGGCTCTGGCGGTAACGCTCCACCTCAAAGCGGTGGTTGAGCAGGCAGGCCACGGCCAGACCGCCGGCCGTGAAAGCTTCCTCCTGGGCCTTGTGGTCGGCCGGATCGATGCGGTTGAGGTGGATCTCAGCCAGGTTGCAGTGGAAATCATCACCGAGGATTTCGCCGCAGGGATTGAGGCCGTAGCGGCCCAGGCGATGCTCCAGTTCGGCCGGGCTGATCTGCGGGTGGTGCAGCGTGAGCCAGCGGCCGGCTTCCTCACGGCCCTGATCCACATAGATCTCGATGAACTCGCTGCGCAGCTCCGGGGTGTGCAGCAGATCGGCGTTGGAGCGGGCGATCGCCTCAGGCGCGAACTGGATGGCACCCTCGCCGGAGTGGAACTGCTTGGTCACCGCCTCCAGCACCGTCTCACGACTGGGGCGGGTGTGAAAGACGCGGGTGTGGTTGGCCATCCGGAGTGCATCGCGCTCGGGATCAATCCGCCAGTTGCCGGCAGCATCCTGCTGCCACAGGTTCTCCTTGGCACCAGCCGCGGCCAGGTCATCGGCGGCGAACTGGCGCATGCCTGCACTGCGCCGAATGTTGCCCGCCACGATCGTGACCGCCGCCTCATCAATCAGCAGGCAGCACTCCACCGAGCTGAGCTTGCGGCCACGGGCTTTGTTGAGGATCTTTGCTACCCGGCCATAGAGATCCTTCAACTTCACCGGATTGGCCATGCCGCCGAAGCCCTTGAGGGTTTCACCAACGGGACGCACATCGGAGAGATCGACCGAGATCTCGACGGTGCCGCCCTGCTCGCCCTCACCGAAGCGCGGGTCACTGCAGAGTTCCAGCAGCAGCTGATAGCTGTCCACCCAACCACGGCGGGTATCGCCCACCCGGATGTGGACGTTGTTGCCCTCAATCGTGTAGCTGGTGGTCTCTTGCCGCAGGCCGGCGGGGGTGGCGCCGATGTCGCTGACGCCGGTGATCACCAACTGGTTGCGCACCGCCGGCAACCGGTTGATCAGGCGGGGCTCAATGATGGCGCCGGTGCCGCAGCCCATCATGGCGAGGTCCATCATCAGACCGAAGGCCTCCCAATCCACCAAATTGGTGGAGGTGCAGTTGTAAGCACCGGAGAAGTTTTCCTGTTGCTCGATCCAGTCGGTGCCTCCGATCCAGAGCCAGCGACCGGAGGGCAGGGCCTTCTGCTGCTGCTGCATCCGGCGCAGCAGGCTCACCTCCTCATCTGAGAGGTTCCCGAGGCTGCGCAGCCCGGCCAGGTTGCGTTCGGCCACCTCATGCCAGCTCTCGCGGCCGGTGGCCGTCTTGCGGGAGTAGGTGCGGTAGAAAACAGGGTTGGCCGCCGGGGCGGTGGCAGGGAAATCAGCCTCCAGCTGCCCCTGTTGGCGGCCAGCCTCGCCGCGTTCAACCGCCGCCGCTGCACCGGCAGCCACAGACTGGGGATCGCTGTGCTGGAGCGAATCCGGGCGAAGGGGGGTGAGGGTCACCGCTGCTGAGGCCAGGTATGTGAAAGACACCTTAACGCCACCGGTGGGGGCAGCAAGGTTCGTCCTGCACCAGCGGCAGTGGTCAGGTCCGATCGGGCGCGGCGGAGCAACAGCCGATGTCGCTGGGCGGTTGCCGCAGCAGGCTGGGACCCTTCATCGCCGCGTTCGCCATGCCACGCCCCAATCCCGAAGCGATGCCGCGGCGGCCGGAGCCGGAGCTCATGGACGAACCAGCCCAGGCAACGGCCTATGCCGCGGCCGATTTCGCCGCCACCGACAAGTTGGTGGTGGACCGTTTCGCCGAAATCCTGGCAACGCTCACGTCAGGCCGATGCCCCGGCTTACTGGTCGACCTCGGTTGCGGGCCCGGCAACATCAGCGTTCTGCTGGCCGAGCGGTACCCCGAGGCCCGCGTGGTGGGCATCGATGGAGCCGAGGCGATGCTGGCGATCGCCCGGGAACGGCTGGGAAGATTCGGAGAAACCCTGGAATTCCGCCAGCTCCTGTTGCCCTGCGATGGCCTGGATTCCGGTGACCTGGGCGGGGCCTGCGATGCGGTGCTCAGCAACAGCCTCCTGCACCATCTGCATGACCCGGCCGTGCTCTGGCACACGGTTCGGCAGCTGGCCGCACCCGGGGCGACCGTCTACATCAAGGACCTGCGACGACCCGACTCAGCGGCTGCCGCCGAGGATCTGCTGCAGCGCCACCTGGGCCAGGCACCAGAGGTCCTGCAGCGGGATTACCTGGCTTCGCTGCATGCGGCCTTCCGCCCCGACGAGGTGGAAGCGCAGCTGTTGCAGGCGGGATTGACTGGGTTGCGGGTGGCTCCCCTGGACGACCGCTACCTGGAGATCTGGGGCCAGCTTTAAGAGTTTGCTGAAAAACCAACCCACGAGCCCGTTTTCCACAGGCATCAGTGGATTTCTGGCTCAAAAAGTCGGATCGGTGGCTATCAGATCCGCAAACAGACCGATTTCGGCATCGTTGGCCT
>NZ_JAYGID010000121.1:0-15992 GCF_034931685.1 Synechococcus sp. CCY9202 | reverse complement strand
GCCCCAGCCGAGCAGGGCCGCCACCGCCAGGGCCGGCGCCAGGGGCAGAACGCCGAGCCGCACCAGCAACACCAGCGCCACCGCGGCGATGGCCACGGCGGCGGGATCGTCGAGGGGATTGGGCAGGGGGGCAGGGCGGGTCACGGGGTCATCCAGGCTCAGAAGGCCATCTGCAGATCCTCCATCCGGCGCAGGATGCTCTCAGGGTTGCCCTGGCTGAACTCGCCGCCGTTGCTCTCGGCGATCTGGCGCAGCACGTCGGCGTCGAAATCCCCGGGGTTGCCGTAGCCGATCGTGAACACGCCGATGCGTTCGTCGCCGCCGAAACCGCTGCGCTTCAGCCCGGCCTTGAGGGCTTCGAGGCCAAGGCGCGAGCCCTGATCACGCCCATCGGTGAGCACCACCACCGCCAGGATCTCGCCGGGCTGCCGGCTGGAGCGCAGCCAGTCGCGCGCCCCGGACACGGCATCGTGCAGGCGGGTGCCGCCATCGGCCACCAGCCCGGCCACGAAGGCCTGGCCCTTGGCGGCATCCGCCGCACCGCCACGGATCACCACCGGCTCGGGCAGGCGATTGTCGAAATCGAACAGACCCACGGTGTCACGCGGGCCGATGGCGGCCAGGTAGGCCTGCAGGCTGCGCTGGGCGGAGGGCAGTTTCTCGCCGCTCATCGAGCCGGAGCTGTCCACCACCAGGGCCACCCGCGAGGGTTTCTTGACCAGATCCCGCCAGGTGCGGATCATCGCCTCCACCACCGCCGGTCGCGGCGCCCGCAAAGAGTCGTAGACCGCCCGCGGATCGGCGCCATAGGCCGCCACCACCCGGGAGGCCGGCACGGCCGGATTGGCGGGACGCAACCCCTGATCCGCCGCCAGCTTCTGGATCTCCGGGCTCTGGAGCCGCTCGATCAGCAGCTCCGCCGCCGCCTTCTCCTGGGGCGACACCCAGGGGGCGTTCGGCAGGATCGCCCGCATGGTGCTGGCGTAGGTGGCCGCCGGGTAGACGGCCTGCAACACCTCCTCGCTGCCGCTGCGGCGGCTGTTCACCCCCACCACCGACGACTCATACACCGAGGCCACCGACGCCCAGAAGGGGCCGTTGCGCTGCATCGCCCGGGCCAGGCCATCGGTGGAGCTGCCATAGCGGGTGATGTGCCGCTCGATCGCCGCCACATCAGGGGCATGGCGGCTCACATCGGCCAGGGTGAGGGCTTCGGGGGGCTTGCCGGCCACCTCCGCAAACATCGCCACCAGGGTCTGCAGGCCGGAATTGGAGCGGGTCGGCGCCGTGTGCACAAAGCGGATCAGCTGCGACGGCACCGCCGGATCGAGCTGGCGGTGGTCGCTGCTGCGGGCCAGGGCCTGGTAAGGATCGGGGCGTTGCAGCCCCTTGGCCAGGGCCGGGGTGGTCATGAACACCATCGGACTGCTGGCCAGGGCCGGGGCATCGGCCGGAGCCGGAATCAGATCGCGGCTGGGGGCCAGCTGCTGCAGCCGGTAGCGCAGCAGCTCCTGGTAGATCTCGCCATCCACCGAGAGCAGCACCGGGATCGCCGGGTCGTCGGCCGGGGCACCGCCCTGCAGCACCGCCCGGGCATGGCGCTCGATCTCACTCACCACATCACCACTGCCGGTGGCGCGGCAACGCAGCTGCACCCGGGTGCCGTCGTCGAGCCGGGGCGGCTGGCGGGCGATGGCGGCGGCGGCCTGCTCGCAGAAGCCGCCCAGGGCGCTGCCCACCAGCATCGGGATGGCGATCTCCTGCCCCGGCCCACTGCCGCAGCCCACCAGGGGGGCCAGCAGCAGCAGGGCGGCGGCGATACAACGGTGGCGGAGGCAGTAGGGGCGGCGGCGGACCAGACCGCAGGGCACCAGGCTGGAGAAGCGCATCGAATCCCGGCCCGTTGCCCCCATTCTGCTGCGGGATCCTGCTGCAGACTGACCAAGCATCTCCGGATCACCCGGTGAGTCGTCTGAGCCGACGCCGCGTCCTCTCCCTGGGCATCGGCGCTGTGGCAGTGCTGCTGGCTGCCGCCCCGGTGCCAGGCCTGCGGCGCCCCCTGCTGGTGGTGGTGGGATCGGAGCTGGAGGCCTCGCTGCGGCAGATCGAACCGCTGTTCGAGACGCGCCATGGCGACATCGACCTGCGCTGGCGGGTGATGGGTGCCCAGGACATGATCAACGCCAGCATCGATGGCGGCCCGGAGCGCCCGCGGGTGCTGATTCCCTCGAACCGCGACCAGCTCGAGAGCTATGCCGGGGCGGTGCAGGCCCGGGGCGACGGGCCGGCCTTCCGCGGCAGCCCGCAACCGATTGCCCGCACGCTGCTGGTGGCGGTGGCCTGGCCGGAACGGGCCAAGCGGCTGTTCCCCGATGGCCGGTTCTCCTGGGAGCGGCTGCGGGCTGCCGCGCGAGCCGGTCGCTGGCAGGCGATCGGCGGTCCGCCCGCCTGGGGCAGCGTCGATCTGCGCATGACCGATCCGCTCCGCTCCAACTCGGGCCAGCTCACCCTGGCGCTCTGGGCCCGCGACCAACCCGGCAGCGAGGCGGTGGCGCTGCTGAAGCGGGCCATCTACCGGCCGGCGCGCTCCACCGACATCCTGCTGAGCGAGTTCGTCAGTGGCGGACCCAACCAGGGGGATCTCGCCTTTGTGTACGAGGCCCCGGCCCTGCAGCGCCAGGGCGAAGCCCAGGGGCGCTGGCCGGGGGGCTACCGGATGCTGATCCCCGATCCCACCATGGAGACGGTGCTGGCCGCAGGTGTGCGCCGGGGCGAAGGCCAGGGCCGCGAAGCCGATGGCAGCCGCTTCGTGGCGTTCCTCCTGGGCGCCGAGGGCCGTGCCGTGCTGAACCGCCATGGCTTCCGGGATGCGGCCGGCCAGGGCGGCAGCCCCGCCGGCGATCGGGTGCGCCGCCTGCCGCCCCCCTCCCCCGCCGCCCTCGAAGACCTGCTGCGCCAGTGGCAGAGCGTTCCATGACCAGCCTCCCCTCCGGCACCAGCACCCCTGCCGCCCCCACCCTGCGGATCGCCTTCTTCGGGCTGGGGGCGGTGGGCTCCTCCCTGCTGATCTGCCTGGCGGAGCTGGCCGAGCGGGATGGCGTGGAGCTGGAGTTCCTGGTGGTGGTGCTGAACACGGAGCTGGCCCGCGATGCGCTGTTCCACGCCGAGCGCCTGTTCGATCGGATCGACTTCCTGGAGGTGAGCGATTTCGCGCCGGTCTTTGCCCTGGCAGGCGACCACGCCGCCCGCTTCGCCGGCATCGACCTGCTGGTCAACGCCGCCAACCCGATCTTCAACCTGCCGATGCTGGAGCTGGGCCTGCGGCTGGGCGCCCACACCGTGGATCTGGCCTCGGACATGTACGACGCCGAGACCGAGCGCAGCCTCACCTTTGCGCAATACGGGCTGGATCACGCCTTCCGCGCCGCCAACCGGGCCGCCCTGATCAATCTGGGCATCTCGCCGGGGGTGACCAATTTCCTGGTCGGCCTGCGTCTGCACGAGCTGCGCTCCGCCCGGCGCCGGGATCTGCGGATCGAGAGCGTGGATCTCTATCTGCTCGAAGACATCGACGCCGACGAGATCGTCTTCTCCTGGTCGCCGCTGGTGGCCCTGGAGGAACTGGCGGCGCGGCCTCGCCTGCTGCGGGATGGGCGCCTGCAGGTGCTGGAGCCGTTCAGCGCCGCGCGCGAGCACAGCTTTCCCCATGAGGTGACAGCCACCCGGCAGTACCCGCTCTATCAGGAGGAACTGCTGTCGCTGCATCGCTCCTTCCCCGAGATCGACTCGATCGGCATCTACACCGGTGGGTCGGAAGTGGAGCTGGTCAAGGCCCTGTTCAAGCTGAATCTGCTGTCGAAACGCACCCTGCCGCAGCAGAGCGAACTCACCGTGGAAGCGATGGTGCGCGCCATCCTGCCGGGCATGAACAAACCGCGGCGGATCGAGGATTATCTGCGCGAGGGGGTGATTCGCCGGGCCCACTTCGCCGCTTCCGCCGAAATCCGCTACACCGAAAATGTGCGCAACGATCGCCAGAGCACGATCGAAACTGTTGGGGTGAGCTATCTCCGCTACCGCGGTTTACTCAACAGCCCCTATGCCGGTGCCACCTACATCTCCTATCCCACCGCCGTGGGGGCCGCGATCCTCACCTGGCATGCCCTGGCCTTCCTGCGGGAAGACGGCGGCGAGCTCCGCGGTGTGATCACCGGCGAAGACCTGGCCGAGCGGTTGCCCCGCCCCCGCGCCGATGCGATCCGCCGCGATCTGGTGGCCTGGGACATCGACCTGTTCGAAAGTGTGCGCGACGCCACACCGGTCTGAGCCAATTCTCACCCCACTGACGCGACCCTGGAATCCTGCCTAGGCTGATGGATCGGACTTTTCGGTAAGAACGCTTGACCCATGGCCCCGCGACGGCTCCAGTTCTGAGCTCCCCCCTGCCGCCAGCGCAGACACCGCCGGCCAAGCCAAGCGCACACGCCACGGGCATCACCAGGGCCGACTTCGAGCTCAAGCCCTTCATGACGCCCTCCAACTGGATCGCCAGCTGGCAGATCCTCAACACCCTGGTGCCACTTGGCCTGCTCTGGTGGGTGGCGGTGTGGAGCCTGCAGCAGGCGCCGCTGCTGCTGCTGCCGGTGATCGCCCTGATGGTGCTGCTGCTGGCCCGCTGCTTCTCGCTGATGCACGACTGCGGCCACAACGCCCTGTTCCGCAGCCGCAGGGTGAACCGCGCCGTTGGTTTTCTGCTCGGCATCGTCTGCGGCATCCCGCAGCTGCCCTGGTCGCGCGGCCATGCCTTTCACCACCGGCACAACGGCAACTGGGAGCGCTATCAGGGGCCGTCGGCCCTGATCACCACCGAGGCCTACGGCGCGCTCAGTCCGTCGCAGCAGCGCTGGTATGGCCGGATTCGCCAGCCGCTGATGCTGTTTCCCGGCGGGTTCTTCTATCTGGTGATCAAGCCCCGCGTGGCCATGCTGCTGGGTCTGCTGGATGTCGCCCGTCAGGGGTCGACCCGGCACTGGCACAGCCCCGAGGAATGCCGCGATCTGGCCCTCAACAACCTGGCGGTGGTTGGCCTGTGGGTCGGCATGGGCTGGTGGATCGGCGCCGGGTCCTTCTGGCTGATCTATTCACCGGTGATGGCCTGCGCCGCCGCCATCTTCATCTGCATCTTCTTCGTGCAGCACAACTTCCCCGGCTCCTATGCCCATGCCAGCGAGGGCTGGAGCGAAATGGCCGGCTGCCTGGAAGGCACGAGCGATCTGGACCTGCCGGCCCTGTTCAACTGGTTCTCGGCAGACATCGGCTGCCACGCCATCCACCACCTCAGCTCCGCCATCCCCAACTACCGGCTGCGGGCCTGCCAGCAACGCAATCAGCACCTGCTCAACGGCGTCAGGCGCCTGCGGCTGGGCGACATCCCCATCTGCTTCGACTACATCCTCTGGGATCCGGCTGCTGAGCGATTGGCCACCGTGCCCGCCCCTGCCCAGTGAAGCCACGGCGCAGACGCGTTTTTGTGACAGCCCGATGCAGACCTCGATCGGCACCCACGATGCGTCCTCAGCGGTAGCAGGATGACCCCATAGAAAATCCCCGCGATTCCCGTCGGGTGTTAGAGGGCAAGTGCGTTCGGAACCAGCGTTACCAGCGACACGCAACCACCGCCTGCTCTGGATCCTGGCGCTGGCCATGGCGGCCATCTTCCCGCTGGATCTGCTCACGCCGCGCACCTTCCCGCTGCTGCCCTACTACTTCGTGGTGGTGGTGCTCTCGGCCAGTTTCGCCACGCCGCGCCAGATGGCCCCCCTGATCGCGGAGGCCTACGTGCTGGCGATCGGCTCGGGCTATTACTGGGGTTTCTTCCCCTCGATCGATTTCGTCATCCGGCTGCTGGGCCTCTCGGGCGTGGCGCTGATGGCCGTGAGACTCTCGGCCCAGCGCTGCCAGACGATGGCCAGACTGCAACGCAGTGAAGAGACCCTGCGCCTCACCCTCGACAACACCTCCGTCGGTATCGCCCTGGCCAATGCCGACGGACAGCTGACTCGGGTGAATCCGGCTCTGTGCAGGATGTTCGGTCGCGATGCCGACACCCTGGAAAACCACAACTGGAGAGAGCTCACCCATCCAGACGACATCCAGCTCGAGCTCCCCCTGTTTGAGGAGCTGGTTGCCAATCGGCGCAGCAGCTATCGACTCCGAAAGCGTTTTCTGAAGGCCGACAGCACAGCTGGCTGGATCGATCTGAGCGTGGCTTGCGTTCGCCGGAGCGAGGGAGGCGTGGACTTCTGCATCGGCGAGGCGATCGACATCACCCGGCAGGTCGAAGCTGAGCTGGCCGAGGCTCGCTCCGAAGAGCAGATGCGCATCAGCATCGAGGCGGCCAGGGTGGGGGTGGCGATCTGCAGCCCTGGCACCGGCCAGTTCCTGATGTTGAGTCCAGCGCTCTGCTGCCTGCTGGGCCAGGACGAGGCCGCCTTGAAGTCCCTAGGCCTGCTCCAGGCCCTTCGGATCGTTGATCCCACCGCCGAAGCCGAACAGGAGCCTGAGGCGGCGGCGGCTCAGGACACAGATCCCATGGCACAGGTGGCCGCTGTGTTGGCCGGGGAACGGAGCCTCTGCCAGATGCGCCTGCGCCTGACCCGACCCGACGGCTCGGTGATCTGGGGAGATCTGCAGGTGAGCAACCTGAAGATCTCCGAGGGAACGGTGGAGCAGGTGCTGGTGGAGCTGATCGACATCTCCGAGCTCAAGGCCAAGACCGACTACCTCCAGGCCGCTGCAGCGGCCGGGGTGGTGGGGATCTGGGACTGGGACGTGCCCAGAAACGTCCTCCACTGGGACCCGGTGATGTACAGGCTCTATGGCCGTAATCCCAGCGACTTTGCTGGCGCCTATGAAGCCTGGGCCGATGCGGTTCATCCGCAGGACAAGGCCGCTACGGAGGCAGCTGTGAAATCAGCCCTGCGGGGTGAGTCTGTCTATGCAGCCCAGTTTCGGGTGGTCTGGCCCGATGGCTCTGTCCACCACCTCCAGGCGGCTTCCCACACCAGCTTCGATCCGGCGGGGCGGCCGCTGCGGATGCTGGGGGTGAATTACGAGGTGACGGAGCTGGCGGAGGCGCAGGCGCAGATCACGGCAGAGCGACAGCGCCTCCGCACCACCCTCGATTCCCTGCTCGACCCCCATCTCATCCTTGGGCCGGTGCGCGACTCAGGCGGCCAGATCACCGATCTCCGCATCATCCAGGCCAACCCTGCCGCCGCGGCCTACAACCGGATGCCCTTGGAGATCTTTGTGGGCACCACAGTCAGGCAGTCCTGGCCTGGGATTGTCACGAGCGGTCTGTTCGATCTCTACCTGAACGTCCTGGCCAGCGGCCAGCCCCTGGCACTGGACGACTTCGTCTTCCACCACGAGAGCCACGGCCAAGAGCGCCATTTCGACATCCGTGCCGTGAAGGTGGATGACGACCTCAGCATCACCTGGAGTGATGTGACCGAGCGGGCCACGGCCATGGCGCAGCTGACCGCCTCCGAGCAGCAGTTCCGCCTGCTGGCCGAGAACTCCACTGACGTGGTGGTGCATCTGGCGGCCGATGACATGGTGCTGTGGGTCTCGCCGTCGCTGCAGACGGTGCTGGGCTGGGAACCGGGGGACTGGATCGGTCACCCGATCGGGGAGCTGATCCAGAGCTTTGGCAACCGCCCATGCCAGCCCCTGACCAACCATGCCAGGCCTGGACAATGCCTGATCCGGCGGGATCAGATCCGCAGCCGGGATGGACACAGCCACTGGATCGAAAGCCGC
The DNA here is from genome assembly GCF_034931685.1 of Synechococcus sp. CCY9202. Lineage (NCBI taxonomy): Bacteria > Bacillati > Cyanobacteriota > Cyanophyceae > Synechococcales > Synechococcaceae > Synechococcus > Synechococcus sp. CCY9202. The sequence continues at coordinate 8,168 of NZ_JAYGID010000121.1, read as the reverse complement.
TGGAGCTCCTTCCTCAACGCCGCCAAAGAACCGGACGGCGAAGTGTGCACCTTCCGGATCATCGATGTGGAGGTCTCCACCGAGCGAGAGCTGGAACGCCGCGCCGCCACCGACAGCCTCACCGCCCTGCTCAATCGCGAGGAGGTGTTCAGCCAGATCCAGCGCCTCACGGTCCAGCAGCAGCGCAAGGGGCAGGAACTGGCGGTGCTGTTCTGCGATCTCGATCACTTCAAGACCGTGAACGACACCTACGGACACAACGCCGGTGATGCCGTGCTGCAGGCGATGGCGGCACGGGTGCGCTCCTGCCTGCGGTCGTCGGATCTGGCGGCCCGCATCGGCGACGATGAGCTGCTGGTGGTGCTGCCAGGTGTGCAGGGGATCAACGATGCGATCACGATCGCCGAGAAACTGCGGCGTCTGGCCAGCCAACCGGTGCCGATCACCGACAGTGAGGTGAGCATCACGATCAGTGTGGGTGTGGCTCTGGCCCAAGAGGGTGAATCACTCGATGCCCTGATCGCCCGCGCCGATGCCGCCATGTACGACGCCAAGCAGAACGGCCGCGATCAGGTGGTGGCGATCACGGCCGACACCTGAACGCACCCGCGATCCACGGCAGCCGAAGCGTGGGTGCCACCCTGCCCTGCCCGGCGACTCCTTTCGATAGCCCCGACCCCTTCCGACCCTGGAGCGCCCGGGGGATCCGGCGCCGCGATCAGCTGCTCGGCACCCTCACCGCCGGCTTCGTGCAAATCCCGGAGGACGGGGGCACGATTCCCGTACTGGGGCTCTACGGCGAACAGGACGACGGCATCAAGCTGGAAACGGAGGTGCACATGCAGGCAGCACTCCAGGCTGCGAGCAGCCGCAGCCGGATTGTGGTGTCTCCTGAAGCGCCCCATGGCTTCCACACCCGATACCGACCCAGCTACCGGCCGGACGCGGCCAAGGACGGCTGGAAGCAGATGCTGGCCTGGTTCCAGGCACATGGGGCTCCATCACAGGGGGAGGGTGGGAAACAATGGAGAGCAGAAGCAACGGATATCCATTGAAAGACTGGCGCCCCTCTAGGTCGGACAGCCGTAGTCACGACAACAAGCTCGTCGTTATCAGCGAACGCACGGCCTGCTTGACTGACCAAATGAACACGACTGCGATACATCCTCGAACCGAGGAGCATGGAGACCATTCCCACATCTGGTGCATCACAAGACCAAGCAGCCACCGAAGAACAGCTACAGCACTCGCGCCAGTCCCTCAGATTGATTCCACCCTACCGGGAACAAGCCTTTCAATTGAAACACCAGAGGCACCTGCCGCAAGCATCGAGAAGCCACCCGCCGTGTATTGAATCGTAGAGCACAGGCGAAGCGACTCAAAATCAGCAACAACACCGATCATGCCCGGCCCCCTATCCCGGCTTCTTTCAATATGAATCGGCTCTAGCCTATGCATAAAGACAGGAATAGAATGGGAAGAGAGGATATCGGCAGCACGAGTCTTGAAGGCTTCAGAGTCGCTGCACAGAAACACAGCTGGCCGTTTCTGCTGGGCAAGCCACCGAGTCGACTTCACCTGCAGTGAGTCCAGAGCCTCGTCCAAAGAGCTCAATGCAGGATCCTGCCAAGAAACAGAGTCGCCGCCAAGGCGTGCATGCACACCAATCACATTGTGACCAGCATGACGGGAAGCCCATGCCCGAAAAGAAGCCAACGCAGCAGAAAGCGGGGCGGGCAATTCAGATGGCTCACGCAAGCAAAATAAATTTCCAAATGTTGTACCAGTCAGGTTTGAACGCCTGAACGGTCGCCTCCTTGGCGAGTTAAACAGATTGAGGCAGGCATCGGCGACCCAGCCACCGATGACACACGCGGGCCAAGGAGCAATGATCCGATTGGCCAACAGCAACTGATCCCGAACAAGTCGATGAACCAGCGGATGATTGAAGAGCAAATCAAAACCCATATTGGTCGCAAGAGATTGGCAGCTAAACGTCTGGCGCAAGATTCGCAGCACATCATCCGAATCAGCCTCAAGGGAAATCTGAGACACCAGCTGCCCGAGAAACTGATCACACTTGCCATCAACCAAATCAATTGACTGGCAAAAAGGATACAATGATTCCGAAGTAATGGCCCCACTCAAATGCAGGCCCAGAGCCCATGCCTAGCAGCATAATAAGTTGAAATTGGGTCTGGATCGGGCCAAATCACTTCGAGAGGCTCTCCAATTATCCTGCCAACCCAATAGCAAGAGCACAAGCCTCGGATTCGGTCCGCGAATCCACCCGCGACCATCCTTCTGCCTCCGGATAGTCGTATCGTCGTAAAGCGCATCAGCCCATGCATTCAGGGCTCACAGTATCATGAGAGTTGATGAAGGAGATCAGGCTTTCTCGCAAATCAGCGAATACTCAACCCATCACAGCAGATGACAGCAAGCTAGAACAAAGCAAGGGCATGCTTAGCGAAGAAATCATTGCGCTGACCAGTCAGAAAACGCCAATCAGGCAGCATCGATCTCTCGCAAAATGTAAGCGTTCAGGGGGCGGGACAGCATGCGGCGCACTTGGCCTCGGCCGAACCCATAACGATGTCCTGATTCCCGCCTGCATCCCAGGCTGAGACTACTTGGGTTGGGCGCCCCCTCCGGCTGGCAATTCCGACGCGGACTGGTTGTCGTGGCCAGCTAACGATCCGCAGGGGAACATCCACAAAGAAGCTTTCACCGGATCTGGGAAGATCATCCCAACGAAGCACTAGGAGAGGACAGTGACAAAGCCATGACTGATCGGCAGACTGCCCATAGAGCGTGATGATCCCCAAAGGCCGTGGCAAAGCGCAAAAAGCACAAGCCAATGGAGATGAATCAGCAAGAAGCAACTCTTAACAGGAATGACAGCGCCGAAGCCAACACGCAGGCAGAGAGGCATCAAGCAGAAGGAATGATGCCCAGCGTCAGCATCTGTACAGTCACGCATCAACGACAGGCTTATCTAACGCTAGTAGAACAATGCATTCTCAACCAAACCTACCCACATACCAAGATTGAATGGATAATCCTGGATGACTCCTCTGAAGACCACCCTGATTTCCATCCAATCGAGCAGAGCGGCCTAACGATCAACTATCAGAGACTGCCAAAAAAGCTCAGGCTTGGGGAAAAAAGAAATCTCAGCCACACCTTCTGTCGCGGAGACATCATCATCTATTTCGATGATGACGATTACTATCCGCCCGAAAGAGTGGAACACGCTGTCAACCAATTGGAGCAGAGTGGATGCATGGTGGCCGGATCCACAGTGCTGCCCATTCTATTTCTGCCAGATGAAGAGCTGTGGGTCGAGGGACCCTATGACGCCAATCATGCAACCTCAGGAACGCTCGCATTCAGGCGAGCACTGCTGGAACAAACAAGCCATGACGATGAAGCCGTTTGCCTTGAAGAGAAGAGTTTTCTCAAGGACTATTCCATACCAATGGCCCAGCTGGAACCAAGATTCACAATAATCAGCATCTTCCATGGCGGCAATATCATTGACAAGCGAGCGTTGATTCAACAGGTAGAAAACACGCGCATTCAGCGTGTCCCCACACAAGACCCGAATCAGATCGGGCTGATCAGGCAGCTCGCCAAAGCTTATGGGAATGCAAATTGCAAGACATCGACTGAAATGACACAGCCAGGAGCAACAAGACCAGTTTCTTCCGCACAACAACCGAGCCCGCCTATGGACGAGGAGAAACTCAGACTCCCAGCAAGATCCATCATTGAGCTTGATGATCAGGACATTCATTTTAAGGTAGTGATCCCATCGTTTAATGCCGAGAGGTACATAGAAGCCTGCATTCGGTCGCTTCAAGAGCAGAACCATAGAAATTTTGAAGCGATTATTATTGATGATGGATCAACCGACAATACGGCGGCAATCGCAAGTGCTGCAATCCAAGGGGATTCACGATTTCGAATAACCAGCAATACCACAAATAGTGGTAGCCCATTGCAAAGTTTTCTTCAAGGCACAAGATTGCTAAGGCCGTCTCTCGACGATGTATTAATTACGCTTGACGGTGATGACCAGTTGCTAGGGAAAGACGCACTACAGATCGTGGCATTTACTTATCAGAGCCAGCAATGCTTACTCACCTATGGAAGCTTCATTCGCGCCAGCGATCAACGACACATTGGTGGCGCTTACGACACTCGGACAGTAATCACAAACAGCTTTCGCCAAGCACCCTGGCGAGCATCGCACCTGCGCACTTTCAAGGCTGGCTTGCTGGAGCTACTTAGTATTGGCGACCTGAGCGATGAACATGGGAACATTATAAGACAGGCCGGGGATATTGCGTTGATGCATCCACTACTGGAGATTTCTGGGCACAGAGCTGTCCACATTCCCTCCGCGATTCATCTCTACAACGATCAGAGCCCAATCAATGAGCACAAAGTTAATCATCAGAGTCAAGCCCAGACGTCCATACAGATTAGGCAGAGAGCATCCTATGCACATGCTCCATTTATCACCCTATACAGTCCACCAATCGGGAGTGGGCACAGCACTACCACTCAGCTGAGGACAGCTCAAATGCCTGGCACTTGCAAGGCAACTCAAGATTTATCCATGATCTCAGTTACTATTCCCACCAAGGAAAGACCAAGGCACTTGATCAATATTATCCGATGTTTTCAGTCTCAGACATGGCCCAACAAAGAGCTGTTGATCTTGGATGACAGCCGAGAACGATGCGCTGAAGCCGAAGCAATCGCGCAGAGTGATTCTAGGATCTGCTATATCCACCAGCATCACCGAGATAGTATCGGCACTAAGCGAAAGAGACTCTGCGCTGCTGCCAAAGGCGAGTACATCGCTCATTTTGACGATGATGATTATTACGCACCTGATTATCTTGAGACAATGCTGAATAGCCTCGTAGCAGGCAGGTACGACTTCGTTAAGCTCCGAAGCTGGTGTTCGCTCCACGTGCCAACGAGGATATACGGATTTTGCAATACAGCCCTGCTAGACAGCTCTTGCTCCTATCGAATGTCATCTTCCGGAATCGAAAGGTTTCCCAGACTGTTTTCTAGCGAAGAAAAGGATCGATCGCTATACGGATATGGCTTTTCGTATTTTTATCGGAGCGATCTTCTCAATAAAGCCAGCCACCCTGAAGGCATCAACCACGGTGAGGACATCAAGCTTGCCATGGACTGCATATCAGCCGGGGCAAGCATTGGCTTTGTGGACGATTACAGGGGACTTGCTATTCACATCATTCATGGAGGCAATACCTCATCCTGCTTTGCTCAGCACTTGATCTTGGAGCAGAATCTCACCAAGATGACAAGCATTATCCCTTTACCAACCACGTTTCTTTCGCTTTAGTGCCCATTGGATAACTATGCTGCCCCCAAGAGATGCAGTTCATCCAATCAAGAAGAGCCATTGAGGCGATTGCGGTGAGTTGGTTGTCATACATGGCAGCCTTAGTCAGTGACAAGTGCCATCTGAAGCAGGTTGCTTGAACTGTCTACATGGGTTTTAAGCAATGCATTGGCAGTCTCAACACTCAGTTTGTCTTGCAATAAGCCTACTACTTCATCAACAAGACTCCCAAGGCTACTGTCTTGTATCACCGCTTGAGAGACGCGCTCAGTTGCCACGTAATTATGGCCAATGAGATGCTGCCTGAATAAGATCTCCTTTTTCTTGTCACTTAGCGAATGAGTTGGAGATGGCGACGTTGATCCAAAAGCAATTGTTGACTTTCCCAAGCGCAAAGACGAAACCGCACAGTGGTAAATATCTGTAATGACGTAGCTTGATCGAGAAAGCAAATCAAGGCTCTCACACAGTCCGTGAATGCCATTATTCGCAAGCCAAGGAAGAAATACGATACTTGCTCCCATCCTATTCGCCACTAGACTCGAGAAATAGGACAGCAAAGATGCCGACTGAGTTCTTCCAATAGCACAGACAAGCAACGGAAGAGCCTTGCCTTCTGCGATAATCGTACTGATTCCATGACATTCTTTGCCAAGAGTCGACAATAGCTTCGCGTCATCCAGAAAGAAAGCGCAGTCACAACCCAGAACGGCATTGTTCGCACCAACAAGCTGATTAATAAAAACAGCAGAATAAAAATCTCTGGGCATTGCCGCTCGACACGAGCCATACATTGACTGCAGCGAGTCGTAATAGGCGCCGACAGCTAGCTGCTTTGCAGTAAGCCCATAAAGAGTTGAGCCAAATACGATCACCTTTTGCAAGAGCCTCTCAGCCCCTCCAAGAAAGAAAAGATGGAACCATTTATTCATGCCCTCAGCCTCGCTCATGCTTCCCAATCTCCGCATTGTGCGAGGCACCCACTCTTGAGTAGCATAAAGTAGCCAATGGGCAAAGTCTCCCCAAAACACCACTCTGTCAAAGTTCTCAAGAAGCCTGAGGTCATCAAGCAGTTTATAGACAATACAGTCCCTATCGCCGTAAACAATTGATCCTTGCGCTTCGGTATTAAAGAGCGTCCAAGTAATGTTTCTATTCTGATTAAGCCGCTCAAGCAACTGAATACCCGCTAAATCAACAGAAAGCATCCCTGGATTCAAGCCTGTAGGGCGAGCGCAGATCAAGGCGATGCTATTTAATGTCATTGCGAAGGAGGGTAGCGATCCTCTAAAGATGGGATTTGGGTGTGTGGTGGGCGCCTCTTAGTGGACAGAATTCGTTCCTATTATAGACCTCATGGAGAGTTCGACTTCCCAGAGAGCTGTGGGGCCTTACCTAGGAGGCTGTCGCGCATAGATCGTCGCCTGCACTCCCCACAGACGACCCTGAATCTGCCCAAAGCCCAGTGACTGCAATGGATCTGCTCGATAAAATGGGGCATGGCCAAGTCCAAAACCTTCCGCCCCTGGCAGCCTGAGCAGAGCACGCTTGCGTCCCCTGTGCTGGTGTAAATCCCTGGGGACCTCAACCCCGGCGTAGCCGGGGTTGAGCGCGCATCTCAGACGTTCCGCTCAGCGGCCAGCGTTGCAAGGGGTGGGCAGGCCCGTGACCCTGGTTTGAACACTACCTCAACCAGACGAACCATGCCCACGTCCAATCGTGCCGCAATTGAGCTGGCGCCGCTACTGGATGGCAGCAGCGCCGGTGAGCAGATCCCCGAGCTGGTACGCCACGGCCTGCAGCAGCTGATCGAGCTGGAGGTCGCTGCCGTGCTCGGCGCAGAGCGCCATGAGCGCAGCGAGGACCGGCTCGGCTACCGCAACGGCTACCGGCCGCGCACCCTGGCCACCCAGGTGGGGGACATCGACCTCCGCATCCCCAAACTGCGCTCCGGCAGCCACCCGTGTCAGGCGACAGCGAAAACTGGTCCAGATGCGACACGAAATCTGGCCCCCCTCGGCGAGCCACTGACCAGGGCCAACGCCCTGACCGTGGTGCTGTCACCTCAGGAGCAGAGCTCCCGGGATGCGGCGTTGGAAACTCCAGAGGAAGTCCAGGCGATCCTTGGCCTCACCGCAGCTGGCTGGGGCCGCCGGCGGATCGCCAAGGAACTGGGCTGCTCACCTGAAACCGTCCGCAAGTACCGGCGGCAGGGAGGCTGGGAGGCCTACGGCAAACCTCGGCGGATCGGCGCTCTTGATGGCCACAGCGAGTGGCTGAGGGAGCGGTTCCTTGCCCACAACGGCAATGCCGATGTGGTGCGCCAGGAGCTGGCCAGCGAGAAGGGCATCGCCGTGTCACTGCGCACCGTGGAGCGGGCGGTGGGGCAGTGGCGGCAGGAGCTGCGGGCTGCAGCGCTGGCGACGGTCCGGTTTGAGACGCCGCCGGGCAAGCAGCTGCAGGCGGATTTCGGTGAGACCTATGCCCGCATCGCTGGTGAACGGCTCAAGGTGCACCTGTGCGTGCTGACCCTGGGCTACTCGCGGCGGCTGGTGGTGCGCGCCTATCGGCACGAGCGCCAGGTCAACTGGCTGTTGGCGATGGAGGAGGCCTTCCGCCACTGGCGGGGGGTGCCGGCCGAGGTGTTGTTCGACAACGCCCGTGCCCTGGTCAAGGAGGCCTGCGTCCCCTGCAGTGGTGTAAATCCCCCGGCATTCCCACCCCGGCGTAGCCGGGGTGGGCCGCGCACCTCAGTCGATCGGCTCCACAGCTGACG